>PWSG01000260.1 GCA_003564055.1 Syntrophomonadaceae bacterium | reverse complement strand
GTTAATCATATTTTCCCTTAGCTTCAGGTATTTTTCTTCTTTGCTTAATTTATTGATATCTTTTAGCATAATAATTTTCCCTTGCATTATAATTTAACTACTGTTTGTGATTTTTTGTAATGATTAAATACAATCTCATGGTCAAGGCTTAAATAGCCGAGAACCAGGATGTCTGGTCATAGAATTCGCCAGTAATAGTTGCAACTCTTCTAACCAATGTTCAACATCAGCATACGTGATCTATTTAAACGCGTATAGCTCATTATTGAGTTCCCCCCAATGCTAATGATCATATTATAACTGTCAAGGGTTGGATTTGTAAAATGCCGCATATCACTAAACAGGACCAGCAGGTAAGGGTATATTACAATTTAAATTATTATGACTTGCGCCAACTCACTACCTAAAGTTGGCGCAAGTTTGTTAATTCGGGTGTGATTTGCTGCAAGTTAAACGATGAGTTGTGCTAACTTGTTCTTTTTTAGGCGCAGCTCACACTTTGCAGCAGCGGGCAGATCCCGCTTACAATGTTTTTAATTTTTGAAAGGAGGTGACAAGATGCCAGTTGACGTTATTCCGGTAACATCTCGTTTGCAGCTGCGGTTAAACACAGGGTTAGATGAAAACCTTAACCCTATTTTCCGCACCCGCTCTTTCTCCAACGTCAAAACCGGGGCCGATAACGAAGAGCTTTTCGAATTGGCCCAGGAAATCGGCTCGCTGCAGGTGCACACTATTGATTCCGTGCGCAGGTTAGATGAAGTCGAGCTGGAGGAAGCGTAAGATCCGTTTTTTTGGGGACACGTAACGAGTACGTGTCCCCTGGGAAAAGCGTGTTTCTTTGGACCCCGATTTTTGGGGACAAGCAACAAGAGCGTGTCCCCGGGTTGGAGCTTAATAATTCTTCTTGAAAGGAGGTGATTTGATTGAGCGAAACGCTGCAGATGATTTTCAGCAATGTCGAGGGACGCAATACCACTATTTCGGTTAGCGACCCCGACCCGGCGCTTACTGCCCTGGATGTTGAAACCGTAATGGATTCGGTTGTGGATAAGAACATTTTTAACACCAGCGGCGGTGATATCGACGGCAAGGTGCGGGCCCAGGTTGTTAGCAGGACCGTAGATGTGCTGGCGGAGTTTTAGGGGTAGCAGGTTCTTTGGGGACACGTTGCAAAAACGTG
This sequence comes from Syntrophomonadaceae bacterium, assembly GCA_003564055.1. Taxonomy (GTDB): domain Bacteria; phylum Bacillota; class Dethiobacteria; order DTU022; family DTU022; genus T3SED10-7. The sequence goes on along the minus strand of PWSG01000260.1, from coordinate 1,884 downwards.
TCCCCGTAAGTGCAAGTGCAAAGTCAGGGTTAAAAGATATGGGGGCACATTACGAAAATGTGTCCCCTGGGAGCTTGATTCGAAAGTATTTTGGGGACATGTACTTGTTACGTGTCCCCAAAAATAAGGGGTTAAATTATTTGGGCATGGTGAAATACAATTGCCCTGTTTGGTTGGGAGGTGTTTAAGGTTGATGGAAGAGATGGTCGTCTTAATTGGCAATTTCGGCTTTCCGGTGGCGGTGAGCCTCTATCTGCTGGTTCGTCTTGAGGGCAAGCTGGAGACGCTGACTGAGAGCATCCACTCGCTATCTGAGGTGCTGGTTACAAGAAGATAGAGTCAGGGAAAAAGAAGTAAGAAAAAGTAGCGGGCACGGCGGTGCCGTGCCCCAAAATGATAGGAGGTTAGTTTATATGAATAAAGTGGTGGTGTTGGACCCGGGGCATGGTGGGTATGACCCGGGTGCGGTGGCTTACGGGTTGGAGGAAAAGGATTTAAACCTGATGCTGGCTTTGAAAATAGCAGACCGTTTAAGTGATGTTAAGGTGCTTTTGACCCGGGAGAGCGATATTTTTGTGTCGCTGGCCGACCGGGTGGCGCTTAGCAGAAGGGCCGGGGCAGATTTATTCTTGTCACTGCACGCCAATGCAGGCGGCGGCAGGGGTTTTGAATCATTCATCTACAGGGGTTTAAGCGACCGGGATTCGGCGGCAGGCATGCAAAAGGCCGTGCACGGACAGGTAATGGATTCAATAAGCAGCTGGCAAATTGTAGACAGGGGCATGAAAAGGGCCGCCTTTTATGTTCTAAAACACAACCCTAACCCGGCGGTGCTGATTGAATCTTTATTTTTAGATAACATTCGCGAGGCAAGTATCTGGCGGGAGGCGGCATTTGTGGAAAACCTGGCCGATGGAGCGGTAAGAGGTATTAAGTCTGCCCTGGGGCTAAAGATTGAAACCAGGAAAAAAACAGGGCCTGCCCCGCTACCGGAAGCGCAGACAGAAGCGGGCAGGTCTCTTTATACGGTGCAGGTAGGCGCCTTTGCTTACATTGAAAATGCAAGGCAGCGTTTAACCGAAGCGCAGGAAGCCGGTTTTGAAGATGCCTATATTTATCAGAAACAGCTTTAATATGAAGAGGGCTGTCTTAAACAGACAGCCCTTTTTTAGGAAGGATAGTTATTATTGCTTTGAAGATTATGCTTAGCGGATTAGACTTAAATTACCTTGAGAGTTCCTTTGCCTTTTCAAGCAGCCATTTACTGATGATATCCGGTTTCTCTTCCGAAGGCTTATCAGATTTGAACAGCTCATAGTAAAGGGCGGCAATTAAGAGTACTTTTTCAATCACTTCATCGTTAGCTGGTTTCATTTTTAGTTCCTCTCCGTAGTTAGAATTGTTGTTTTTAATAGAGCAGTAATAAAATTGGGCCTGGCGGCCTTTGAGAAGCCTTTTTTCTGTGTTTTCTAAAGAATAAAGGCTGGGTAAGGTGTGGTTACCTTTAAGATGAATAAGACATTTTGGAGTGTTTTTTTCTGCTGAAGGTTTGACTGCGGTAATTTTTTCGCAGTCGATGAGGCTGATGTAGCCGGTGGCGCCATCGTTTCCGCTTATGCCTGAGCGCATTTTGATGGGCACAAGAACCAGTCGTGGTGTCAGCGGCAGTGGTGTGGCCAGCCTGCAGCCAAGATGAGCACGGTAGTTTTTGCGCAGCCTGTCAAGGTCTGCATCAAAAAAGCCAACCATGCACCTTAGCACTGCCAGGATTCTGCGGCTGTCAAGATGACTTTTTCCCTCCCGGGTATAGATGCGCGTGGCATTTCCGCCTGCGCTTCCATAAACCGGTTCCATTGCGACAATTTCTTTGTAATGATAGTTATT
>PWSG01000200.1 GCA_003564055.1 Syntrophomonadaceae bacterium | reverse complement strand
TGAGGCCGATATCGAAACTCCGCTCGGGCCCGGCATAGATGCCCTGGCGCAGACCGGCGATATAGCGCTTGTCGGCAAGGTTTCTGATCCCACCGAAAACGCGCAGGCTGGCATTGAAGTCGTAGCTTGCAGTCAGGTCGATGGTGGCGTAGCTGGGTATTCGACCGCCCATGTTATTCAGCGGGTCTATCTCGATGCGGTTCATGCCATCGCCGTAGACCTCGCCGGTGTAGTTGAACATCAAGGCTGTCTGCAGGCCTTCTAGCTGGTAACTCAGTGCAAGGTTAGCTGTCCATTCCGGAGAGTAGGGCAGGCGGTTGCCTTTTTCTGCCTCTCCCGGCCGATCTTCTCCGAATTCCGCAGTCGGGATCCAGGTGAGGTTTCCATCGAGCTGAAAGCCGCCGCCCAGTTCATAACCCAGAGATGCCTCAAGGCCCTGGATCAGCGCGCTGCCTTCATTGGGGGCGCGAATGTCGGAAATGCCCGGGTCGACCTGGTTGGAAAAATCCATCTGGAAGGCCGCAATCTGATAATCGAGCGCGCCAGCGGTACCGCGAATACCGAAGTCCAGGTTGACTGACTTTTCCGCCTCGGTAGGCACATCATCGGAACCGACCACGCTGCCGACCAGCGGCGGTGCAAAGGCCACATAAGCACTACCGTAAAGTTGGGCGGACGGGTTGAGCTGGAAAGTTGCGCCGATCCCTGGCAGCCACTCGGTGTTGCTGAAGGTTTCCACCGGGTCGACTGCAGCGCGCAGATCGTTGCGTTTTTGCTCGTATGTTTCGACGCGCAGGCCGGCGGTAACCGCGAAGTTCTCATTGATTTCGAACCGGTTTTGGGCAAAGAAAGCCAGACTGTCCGCAGAGTCGACGCGATTGCGCTGGAATGCGCCGATTGGGTTGCGGGGTGTGGCCCGGTCGGCTCGAACCGTTACATCCTGCATTTCCTCTTGCATGTAACGCACGCCAAATTCGGCATCGTTGTTCAAACCGAGCAAGCCATGGCGCATGCTGAGACGGGATTCGAAACCATAGCGTTCGAATTCGCGATTATTGCCCTGCACGGTGTCGGTGAAGTTCCACACCGTCAGCCCGTTTGCATTGTTGGTGGTGCCGTCGACCAGGTAACGCCAGTAGTCGCGACTCATCTCGCTCCAGTAAACCACCGTTTGCAGGCGCATTTGAGCATTGATTTCCCAGTCGTGGTTCACATCGAAGGCCCGGCGATCGGTCAGAAAGTAGTCATCTGGCGCGGGGTTGAAACTGGCGCCGGCATCGAATGCATCCGGGAAATAGCCGCGATACGAGATGTTGGCATCATTCTCGTAGTACAGGAATTTCACGCCGACAAAATGATTGGTGCCGATTGCGCTTCCGGCCTTCACCATGACATCGGTCATATCCCAGCCTTTTTCATTCCAGCCATCGCTGGTCGCATGGTTGGCGATGATCCCAAGGCGCGAGTCGGAAGAGGCTGAACTGCCGCCGATCTCGACCATGGCCTCGCGGGTGTTCCATGAACCCACCTTGCCGGTCACCGCCACGCCGTCATCCGGCGTTCTGGTCAGAAAATTGATGACACCGCCAATATTGTTGGGGCCGTAGCGCAACGATGAGGCGCCCTTGAGAATCTCGGCGCCTTCCATGCGCTGGACACGGGGATTGTAGTAACGGGAGTTTCCGACAAATATGCCGGGCTGTATCGGCACGCCGTCCTCCAGGACCAGGGTCTTGTAGTCGCCGGCGGGCAGCCCTCGCACACCGATATTGGTCACCACCGCGCTGTCTTCTTCGCGCTTGACGTAGATACCGGGCACGCGCCGCATAAGATCCTCGGTAGATCGCGGCTGGACCATTTCGACGTCTTCAGCGCCGATGGTGTAAGTGGCCCCCGGAACCTGGGGCAGCCCCAGTGGCGTGGGTGCCACGACACGAATTCTCGGCAACACGATGGAGGCGGCAAGTTCCGAAGCCTGGGCCAGCTGGAACTGCCCAAGTTCGGCCTCAGCTTCGGTTTCAGTGCTGGTCTCGGCCTCAACAGACCCGGCGGCCAGGAGCAGGGCTAGCGAGATGGCTGCAGTAAGCGGTAGCGGTGTCAAGTTGTTGTTGTTGGGTAGGTTGTTTGAGTGCATGGCTCGTTGGTTGTCTTTGCATATGAATAACATTGACGCGAAGTATAATGAGAATGAGTTGCATTTGCAATGGAGTTCACAGGGGAAATTGACTGTTTGGAAAACTTCCAGGGAATTCCATAACTTGGGTAGAGCAAGGCTGCGCGGTTGGACAGATCCGCACGCAATATCATGCGGTCGGCAGCGGGTTTTTCAGGTCAGGGCTTGCCCAAAGGCAGGTAAAGCGTGAGCGCCCGGGCTGTTGTCGGGCGGAATCCGTAGGCCCGGTAAAAGTCGGCGGCTACTGCCAGGCGCCGCATACGCCCGCCTGGAGGCGGGATGAGCCAGAATTTTGACGTGATGGGTTCTGTGACCGAGCCTGATGGCTGAACAACTGTCGGCCCCTGTCAAAAGACCGGGGCCGGATCCACATGACACGCGGTGTGTTGCCGTCCGTATTCGGGGCTGCTATCTTGCGATGATGATGACCGGCAACGGCCCTGCGGTTGCCAGACAGACCAGGCCTTTGCATCCAAAAAGGGGATCGATTGGCAGCAAACGATCGACACACTGTAAACCGGCGTGATCGCCTGAAGGCCCGGATGGCGAGCGACTTCCAGTTCGCCATGATTGTGGTCTTTGGTCTAGTCAGTGGCTCGGTGATTGCCGGCTTTCCATGCCGATACCAGCGGTGCGATGACAGCCCTGGCGGAAAAATCTTCGAATGTGTATCCAGCGGTGACCGGGAGGGCGGTCTTTTGTGACCTCGGAAAATAAAGTGCAGCCCCGGCAATCTGACGGTTCGCTATTGCGCGCCATTCTCGATAGCCCGCGTGGCATGGTGATTTTCGCGCTGGATTGCGCCTACCGCTATACGGCTTTTTCGGTGTCGCACCAGGCCACCATGCAGGCAATCTGGGGTGTCGATATCGAGGTCGGCATGAATATGCTGGACT
>PWSG01000172.1 GCA_003564055.1 Syntrophomonadaceae bacterium | reverse complement strand
TTCAAATAGAGCAATTGTTGCAGTATTACAAGCAATAATTCACATAGTTCTAACTGTTCTTCTCATTTTCTTAGCTCCCATATTTCTAAAAGAGCTGAAAAGGGTTTTCCCATTTTTAAAATATGATGATTAAGATTGAAACATGCAAAGCCTGATATACTTAACATATCAGAATTTCAAGGGGGATAGAACAATGGCCGAAGACTGGATAAATAAGCTCTATTTTGGCGATAACCTGGACATTATGAGGGACTATATCCCTGACGAAAGCGTTGATCTAATTTACCTGGACCCACCTTTTAACAGCAAGGCAACCTATAATGTTTTATTCCGGGAGAAAAACGGGACTGAATCGGGGGCACTAATAAAAGCTTTTGATGATACCTGGCAGTGGGGGCACGAATCAGAGCAGGCCTATCATGAGTTAGTAACCCAGGGGTCTAAAAAGCTAGCGGACCTTATACAGGCTATGAGAAGCTTTTTAGGAACTAATGATATGATGGCCTACCTGGTTATGATGGCGATCCGACTGGTAGAGATGCATAGGGTTTTAAAGCAAACAGGGGGCATATATTTACATTGTGATCCTACAGCAAGCCATTATTTAAAGCTGATTATGGATGCAATATTTAGTGTTCACAATTTCCAAAATGAAATTATTTGGTGCTACAAAACACGGCCTCAACCCAGAAGTCGTTTTGGAAAGAAGCATGATACAATATTTTTTTACACAAAGTCAGCTACTTATACTTTTAACTGGGAAAAAGCATTACGCACCTTAAGCCAAGAAACAATAAAAAAATATAGGCTTGTTGATGAAACCGGCAGGCTATATCGCTTACAGGGCCGTGGCATTACTGGAAGCCCTATACGCTCTGCAAAAGATGTTAACCCTGAGTGGGAAAAAACTCACCCAGAACTAGTAGTGCGTGATTACCTTGACGAGAAACAGGGTGTGGTGTTGGAAGATTGGTGGACAGATATAAATATAATTAACCAAGCTGCTGCTGAGCGACTTGGCTACCCCACACAAAAACCCGAGGCCCTTTTAGAACGTATTATTAAAGCCAGCAGCAACGAAGGCGATATTGTTTTAGATCCCTTCTGCGGCTGCGGAACAACTGTAGCCGTAGCCGAAAGGTTAGGTCGTAAATGGATCGGGATAGATATAACTAACTTAGCAGTAACCTTGATGATAAGTAGATTAGAAGACACTTTCGGCCCTGACCTTACACCTTATGAAGTTATAGGCGATCCTAAAGACTTATCCGGGGCCAGGGCCCTGGCCGAACAAGAAAAAGACGGCCGTTATCAATTTGAATTGTGGGCCCTTCGCAAAGTAGCTGCAAGGCCGGCCCAGGATACAAGAGGAGCCGATAAGGGCATTGATGGCTATGTTTATTTTATTGATGATGACAGCGGCAGGGCTAAAAAAATAGTTATACAGGTTAAAAGCGGCAAGGTGAATTTTGGATATATACAAGCCTTAAAGGGTGCTGTGGAAGAGGAAAAAGCTGCTATTGGGGCACTTATAACCTTACAAGAACCTACCAGGCCTATGAAAGAAGCGGCTGCAGCTGCCGGCTTTTATGTGCCGGAGCATTTTCCAGATAAGCATTACCCCAGAGTGCAAATATTAACCATTGAAGAGATATTAAACAGGAAGCAATTAGAGTACCCCAGGGTGGCCCCAGAGGTTACTTTTAAGAAAGCTGAACGAAAGAAGAAGGGCGAAGAACCAGAGCAGGGACAGTTGTTTTAAGAAGTCTAATTTCCGGAGTTTCCGGACACTATAAAAAAGAACCAGGGGGCATTATAGGCCTTCTTTTTTCTATTTTTTAGATGTCATAAAAAGGACAGTTATTTTAATTTCTTATCCCTCGTCTTTTAAGCTCCTCTTGTTGGGACTCTACGAGACGCTCGTAATTATTCAGGCTAGTGGCACTCAATTCATCTATCTGACCGGGCACGGACTCACTCTTCCCGGCTACTCAGAAAGATGTCCCTGATGTTATAGCTATTTCTGAGTTCCCTTTCTATTTCTCTATTTTTTTTTGTTTCGTAACAATCAGGACACATAGCGTTCCATTGATTTATGCCTCCGTGTCCAACCAGATAGATGAATTCAGTGCCACTAGAATGTTTGTAAATTGTGCCGCTTGTTTCCGTGCCGCACTCTGGACAATTGAAAACCCGTGGCCCCCTCGGAGCCGAGACAGCAGGGGCAATTGAGTAATTTGCTGAGACAGCAGGAACAATTAATTCCTCTGTTTCCTCGTAAAATATGTCATGCCAGTACATTCTGTCGTACATGGCGGCGTCGGACCTAGATTTGTCGATTAGAATAATTATACGACAGAAGAAGAACTTTGGCTCCCTCTCAGCTGAGAATCGACCGGTTTTCCCAATACAATCCGGGCAAAATTCACGCAGCGTTTTACCGCCGTAATATTTGTAAACTGTGCCGCTTGTTTCCGTGCCGCACTCTGGACAATTGAGAACCCGTGGCCCCCACGCAGCCGAGGCAGCAGGGACACCGGTTCTCCCGTAACAATCCGGGCAAAACGCATTCCGCTCTTCTACGCCGTCTTCTCTTTCTCTGTAAACGAAGCCGCTCGTTATCGTTCCGCACTCTGCACAATTGACCGGGGGATGTGTTTCAGGGTTTAGTTCACGTTTTCCTTTTCTTAACAAAAAATAAAACACCAAAAATGGCCCCGTCAACAAAACTATCAAAACATATAAAATAGCAGCAGCCACTATAAAATAATAAATTATATCCATATTATTATAATCTCCTAACCCGGACAAGCCGGTGTCATGAAAGTTGGGCTGTAAAATGACCCCTTACAAACCCAGTGTACGCAGACTTTTTCCGTTTTATTCTTTGTTAGCAACGGGGCTCCTTGAATTGTTCATAATATTATAGCATTTATCACTCCACCACAACCATTTCAACATCCTTAGTATAATTATGCGCATACCACCTTATAATTATGCGCATACCATATATGCATAGTTTTTACCTCTACGCTTGGGGTAAAAATATATTTTCCATGTGTTTAAAACAGG
>PWSG01000269.1 GCA_003564055.1 Syntrophomonadaceae bacterium | reverse complement strand
TCCACCGCCGCCTCCTGTAGATAAGTTGTTTTGAATTGTGTTACCAGCTATAACAGGGGACGATTCGTAAGATAAAATCCCCCCGCCTCTTTCAGCTACGTTGTCTATTAAAATATTATTTGTTATTGTCGGGGAACTGCCGTTTAATATAATAATTCCTCCACCGTAGAGTGAAGGCACTTCCTGCATTTCGCCTTCTATTTCAAATTCAAGGACTTCCATGTTGCCACTGCCGCCGGTTATGGTAAAACCGCTTAAAATTGCTGCTTCGCTTTCCCCGTTTTTAAACGAAACTACGGAATCAACCCCGCCGGCATCAATAATAGTCTCCTGAACAATTTCCGGATCATCAGGATCTGAGCTGCGCACTGTAATGTTTTTACCATCAAAATTAATTCTCTCGTTATATGTTCCAGGCCTTACTACAATTTCATCTCCATCTACCGCCGCATCAATTGCTTCCTGGATTGTCGTAAAATCATTGGGCACCATTAGTGCGCCCTCGACTATGACATCTTCCTCATTGTCACATGCAGATATAAAACCTGCCAGCACAATAAAAATAGCTGTAATTATGAAAAAATATAGTGGATGCTTGCGTTTACAATTCGACATTTAGAAACCTCCATTTAAACATTATAAAAGCTGCTATGCCAAAAGTTTTCAGGCGGCTTAAGCTACCCGAAAACCTTTGTCTGGTGGACATGAGAGAATTTGAACCCCTGACCTCTCAAATGCGGGCCAGGTGCTATCCCAGCTGTGCTTCACGCCCTCGCAGACGTATTATAGCAAATCGGGATCTATTAAGCAAGTGTGCAAAAAGGCACGAACATGATCTGCAGATAAATATAATATAGCATAGCCCGCCTGCAGAAAACAGCCTTAAAATTAAAAAGCCCAACTACCCAAAGACGGGATAGGGGAAAGGCCACAGGGTGAAGCATAAAATACTTTAAAGATTGCTTCACCCTGCCTTCCCTCTGTAAAGCATGGCCACCTCTTTTTGATATCCAATTAATCTTTTAAAAAACCTATATTGACAAGCCAGGTTTATTGTAGTAATTTAATATTAGTAATCATTACAAATCCAAACAATTTAGTATTATTTGAAGGCAGTGACTTATATGTACCCTTTATTTAAAAAATTATCCACTGCATTGGCAAGTAAAAATATTCGCCCATCATTTCAAAGAATCAAGGTCTTAGAGTATTTGATTGAAAATCCCTGCCATCCTACCGTAGAACAAATATTTACAGATTTGCAAAGTATAATTCCCACCTTATCTAAAACAACTGTTTATAACACATTGAATATATTTCATAAAGCCGGCCTGGTAAGAGTATTAAACATAGAAGACAATGAAACCCGCTATGACATAATAACCGAAACCCACGGGCATTTTAAATGCGAAGAGTGCGGTACAATCTCCAATTTCAATATTGACATTGACTCAATAGAAACTGATGGTTTATCGGGGTTCAAAGTAAATGACAGGAACATATATTTTAAAGGTGTTTGTCCAAAATGCCTTTTAAATATAAAACACATTGACAGAAAGGAGCATATTTCATGAGCGAAGAAAAAAAATGCCCGGTTACAGGCATGTCTAGCAGAAGAGTTGCCGGTGGCAGCACAAGAAACAGGGACTGGTGGCCAAACCAGTTGAATTTAAAGATGCTTCACCAAAACCCTGCGTCGAGAAACCCCATGGGCGAAGATTTTAATTATGCTGAGGAATTTAAGAAGCTCGATTTAGAGGCCGTAAAAAAAGATTTGCATGATTTGATGACTGATTCACAGGATTGGTGGCCGGCCGATTACGGCCACTACGGAGGATTGATTATCCGCATGGCCTGGCACAGCGCCGGCACATACCGGATGGGCGACGGCCGCGGTGGCGGAGGTTCAGGCTCTCAAAGGTTTGCCCCCCTTAATAGCTGGCCCGATAATATCAACCTCGACAAGTCCCGGCGCCTGCTCTGGCCGATCAAGCAGAAGTACGGCAAAAAGATTTCCTGGGCCGACCTGATAATCCTGGCAGGGAACGTTGCCCTGGAGTCAATGGGCTTTAAAACATTTGGTTTTGCCGGTGGACGTGAGGACATCTGGGAACCTGAAGAAGATGTTTACTGGGGCTCAGAGGATGAATGGCTCGGTGATAAACGTTACAGCGGTGATAGGGATCTTGAAAACCCTCTTGCTGCCGTGCAGATGGGTCTTATTTACGTAAACCCGGAAGGACCAAATGGAGAACCAAATGTACTCGCTTCTGCTAAAGATGTTCGCGAGACATTCGCACGCATGGCTATGAACGATGAGGAAACTGTTGCCCTTATCGCGGGAGGGCATACATTTGGCAGATGCCACGGTGCAGGCAGCCCCGAATATGTCGGACCTGAGCCCGAGGCTGCTCCTATTGAGGAACAGGGACTTGGCTGGAAGAACAGCATGGGCACCGGTAAAGGCAAAGATACTATATCAAGCGGTATTGAAGGAGCCTGGACCCCGACCCCGACAAAATGGGATAACACCTACCTTGAAGTTCTCTTTAAATATGACTGGAACCTCGTCAAGAGCCCAGCCGGCGCATGGCAGTGGGAACCGGTTAATCCTGATGAGGGCGACCTTGCCCCGGGAGCCCACGAACCTGATAAAAGAGTAAAAACAATAATGACTACTGCTGATCTCACTTTGAAGATGGATCCCATCTACAGGCCGATTGCCAAACGATTCCTGGAAAACCCAGACGAATTTGCCGATGCCTTTGCCCGCGCCTGGTTCAAACTAACCCACCGCGACATGGGCCCGCGCTCACGCTATCTTGGTCCGGAAGTTCCAGAGGAGGAACTGATCTGGCAGGACCCGGTGCCCGAAGTCGACCATGAGCTGGTAAACGAAAATGATATAGCAGAGCTCAAAGGCAAAACTCTTGATTCGGGACTATCAATTCCTGAACTGGTATCAACGGCCTGGACCTCGGCCTCTACCTTCCGCGGCTCCGACATGCGCGGTGGGGCAAACGGGGCACGCATTCGTCTTGAGCCGCATAAGAACTGGCAGGCTAACGAGCCGG
>PWSG01000182.1 GCA_003564055.1 Syntrophomonadaceae bacterium | reverse complement strand
CGTTTTGTCCAGGCCGGATCTGAAGTTTCCGGCTTGCGGGGCAAGATGCCTTCGCGGGTTGGCTACCAGCCGACCCTGGCTACAGAAATTTCCGAGCTGCAGGAACGGATTTCCAACACTGCCACCGGGGCGATTACGTCAATACAGGCAGTCTACGTACCCGCCGATGACTTTACTGATCCGTCGGCCACCCATACCTTCGCCCACCTGTCCGCTTCAATTATTCTTTCACGCAAGCGGGCCAGTGAAGGGCTTTATCCGGCAGTCGATCCCCTTCGCTCATGGTCAAAAATGTTAACGCCGCTTGTAGTCGGAGAACGCCATTATAAGGTGGCCCAGGAAGTGCGCCGCAACCTGGCAGAATATGAAGAGCTAAAAGATATCATAGCCATGCTCGGCATAGAAGAGCTCTCCCAGGAAGACCGGCATGTGGTCAACCGGGCCCGCCGCCTCGAGCGTTTTCTGACCCAGCCGTTTGTAACCACCGAACAGTTTACGGGTATGGGCGGGAAGGTGGTTGATCTTGAAGACGCTTTAGGTGGCTGTGAGCGGATCTTAAATGATGAATTTGCCGAAAGGTCAGAATCAGATCTTTACATGCTCGGCAAAATTGACGAAATAAAGTCTAAAGCAGGAGAGAAAGAAGAGCCTGAAGAAGAAAATCTTAAAAACGATCAAGCGGAGAGCAGTTCTGAGAACTGCATAGAGAACAATGCGCAAGACAGCGCGGAGTATAGTTCTGAAAAGAGTCCGGATAACAGTGAAGAGGGGTAAAACTTTTTCTACAGCCAAAAGATTATTTCCGGAATGGAGGGCATTGAAAAAATTCCGGGTTTTCGTATATGCAGGCTTTCGATAAATTATGGACGGAGTGGCATAATTGAATTTAAAAATACTGCTGCCTTCAGAAGTACTGCTGGAAGAGCAGGTGGAAAAAGTGACTGCCGAGGCCGAAAACGGGTTTTTTACCCTTCTGCCCCGCCATATTGATTTTGTTGCAGCCCTTGTTCCCGGTATTTTTTCCTATCTTATTTCCGGAGGCTATGAGCGGTTTATAGCCCTGGACGAGGGAATACTGGTCAAACAGGGCGACCAGGTTTATGTTTCGGCAGCGCGCGCTGTGCAGGGAGAAAGCCTGGAGGTTCTGCAGGATACAGTTGAAAACGAACTGAAGGTGCTGGGTGAGAGCGAAAAGAAATCCCGTGCGGTAATGTCGCGTTTAGAGGTTGACACGCTGCGGCGGTTTTCCCGCCTGGGAGGCGATAGTTAATGAACGGCAGCGATAAGAAAAAAGATGATAAAGATAAGAACCTGTCGGGGACGGTTGGTAAAAAAGCATCGAGACGGATTAAAGCCCGCCGCACCCGCGATCAGAGTGTCTGGTTCGGTCTCGGTATGTTTGGCATGGTCGGCTGGACTATTGCCATAACTACGGTTGTCGGGGTGCTTATCGGCATCTGGATTGATCGAACCTGGCCGGGGCCGTATTCCTGGACTTTAACTTTGCTTTTTATCGGCCTGATTATCGGCTGTATCAATGCCTGGTACTGGGTCAACAAGGAGAGCCGCCTGGATGATGACGATCAATAAGTCCCGAAGGGCGTTAAAATATAAGCCGGAAGGAGCCCGGTAACTTGCTGCTAATATACCTGGTTTTATCATTTGCAGCGGGGATGCTGCTCGGGGCGATTTTTTTCGGCGGGCTCTGGTGGACTGTGCAGAAAATAACCGGCAGCGACAGCCCTTACCTGGTCTCGATTGCCAGCTTTTTTGTGCGTGCTGCCGTGGTCCTGGCCGGATTTTATTTCCTGCTGCAGGCTGATTGGTCTTACCTGCTAGCTGCCCTGGCCGGTTTTATAATTGCCCGCATTATCCTGACCAGTAAACTAAAATCGGGCGAAAAGCCAAACCGGGCTAAAGCTACTTAAAGCAAGCGCCCGGCTGCGTTTGTCGTCAACCATCATTCGGGGGCTGCGCATAATAAGCCCGGCGATTAAACTTAAACCGAAGGAGGCTGGTGAAGCGAATTGACTATTAATCCCGACCAGATCGTTTTATTCCAGTGGGGCTGGTTCAAAATTAATTCTACCATTTTCTTTACCTGGCTGGTCATGTTCCTGTTAACCTTCGGTTCCTGGCTGGTGACCAGGAAGCTGACCAGCGAAGGAGAACTGTCCCGCTGGCAGAACCTGCTTGAAGTGCTGGTAAATGCCATTAACAATCAGATTCGTGAAGTAAGCCGCCAGGAACCGGGGCCGTACCTGCCCTTCGTCGGAACGCTCTTTATTTTTATTGCCACGTCAAATATTTTGGCCGTAGTGCCCGGCTATACACCGCCAACCAGCTCGCTGTCCACCACGGCCGGCCTGGCTATATGTGTTTTCGTTGCTGTTCCGTTATTCGGCATTGCCCGCCAGGGTGTCCTAAATTACTTCAGGCAGTATGTGCAGCCGACATTTTTTATGCTGCCCTTCAATATTATCGGTGAACTGAGCCGCACCCTGGCCCTGGCAGTGCGTCTTTACGGAAATATGATGAGCGGTACAGTTATTGTCGCTATATTATTAAGCATAACCCCGCTTATTTTCCCGGTAGTTATGCAGGTTCTGGGCCTGATTACCGGCCTGATCCAGGCTTATATCTTTGCCATCCTGGCCATGGTCTATATTGCCTCGGCCAGCCGGGCCCACGAGGAAACAGTGAAAAAAGGAGAGGAATAATATGGAAGACTTAAGTTTAATCGGCATTATCTCGATTGCCACAGGTGGGTTAACCATCGCCTTCGGATCGATCGGACCGGCGCTCGGACAGGGGCGCGCTGTCGCCCAGGCTTTAAGTTCAATTGCCCAGCAGCCCGATGAAGCGAATACCATCACACGCACCCTTTTTGTCGGTCTGGCCATGATCGAATCGACTGCAATTTATTGTTTTGTGGTATCGATGATTCTGATATTTGCCAACCCATTCTGGAACTATTTCCTTTAGGAGAAAAAAGATGATTATAGATTGGTACACGATAATATTTCAAATCCTTAATTTCCTGGTCCTGGTCTTTTTGCTGCGCTATTTTCTCTACGGTCCGATCATAAAGG
>PWSG01000314.1 GCA_003564055.1 Syntrophomonadaceae bacterium | reverse complement strand
CAATTGAGCTGATAACCGCACAGGTTTCTCCGTCAAAACCAAACTTGGCCCTGGTGTAACCGATATCCATTACTTTATTACGCACAATGGTCGGAATATCGACATAGCACTCAGTAGTAATTTCACCGGCAACCAAAACCAAACCGGTGGTAACCATAGTTTCGGCTGCAACCCGTCCCTGCGGATCCTCTGCCATTATCGCATCAAGAATAGCATCGGATATTTGGTCAGCCAGTTTATCCGGATGCCCTTCGGTAACTGATTCCGAAGAAAAAATGTAGTCTTTCTGATTCACTGATGTTTCCTCCTTTTAGAAATAGAATTTATAGTTACCCGTATTGCAGCACTTTATTTCAACGGCTGAATTTGCCGAACGCATGCCGGGCGCTGGTATGGTGAAACTTTCCCCAAACATAAAAAGCCTCTTCTTTTCAAGAGGCCTTCGTGGCACCCCTCATCTCCCGGGGAAGTTAAGCAACCCCGCAGCAATTGGCACCGTGACGCATCATCCGGTTGCCGGGATTCATCGGGGCTGTCCCTCCTCCGCTCTGGATAAGAGTAACTATATTTAATTATACTGATATTATACCCTAAGCGGCGCAAAAAGTCAATTTTTGTTTTCTTCACGATCTGCAAGGGCAAACCAGAGTTCACCTGAAGCGACAATTTTACCTGCAACCCTTGCTTCAGCGCTGCCCTTGCCAAGGTTGCGGCGCATGCCGGTCATGGTAATTTCCAGCTCCAGCTGATCGCCCGGTTTAACCATCTGCTTAAAACGAAAATCGTTTATACCTCTAAAAATGGCCAGCTTGTTTGCATTTCCGGGCATGCTGAGTACGGCTACCGCACCAACCTGGGCCAGGGCTTCAACAATTAAAACCCCGGGCATAATCGGCTCCCCCGGGAAATGCCCCTGGAAAAAAGGTTCGTTAATGGTTACGTTTTTTAAACCTGCCGCTTTCTTGCCCGGCGTCAGTTCTGTAATTTTATCGACCAGTAAAAATGGATAGCGATGCGGCAGCACTGATAGTATTTTTTTTATGTCAAGCTGCTCTGCTGTCATTGTTCACATCTCCTTAATCTACAACTTCCAAAAAAGCTAATAATTCATTCTGGCTTTATATTTTCAGTTTTGCCATGCTTTCTTAAGAATTGCGCTTACTTCCGCATCACTGACCTGATCAAAATTACGGTAAAATTGCCCGACGGCGGCAAAATTTTCAGGGGCTTCGAGGCAGACAAGCTCATCGACCTCGGTTTCAAGCATGTTTAAAGTATCAGGAGGCCCAACGGGGACAGCCAAAATAAGTTCAGCTGGTTTTTTCTCCTGCAGACTGCGCAGGGCAGCCAGTAAAGTGTAGCCTGTAGCCACACCATCATCAATCAGAATTACCAGGCGGTTGTCAACAGCAGGCAGGGGTCGTTTGCCTCGGTAAATTTCAAGGCGGCGCCTGATTTCATTTTGTTCCTTTTCAGCAGCCTTGTCTATATAGTCACCCGTAACATTTAAACGGGAAACAACATTTTCATTAACCATGACAAACCCGTCACCGGTAACGGCACCAATGGCCAATTCCGGCTGGTAAGGAGCGCCGATTTTACGGGTTATAATCAAATCAAGATCTCCGCCAAGGCTTTCCCATACCGGCTCGGCAACCGTTATTCCGCCGCGCGGCACAGCAAGAATAAAAGGCTTCTTTTCACGGTAAGGTTTTAGTTCTTCAGCCAGTTTTTTACCCGCCTGGCGGCGGTCTTTAAAAATCACAGTAATCACCCTTTTTTATAAGGATAGTGAATTAAAAATCTCTTTTGTAGCCTTGACAGCTTTCGAGTCATCCGGAAGCTTTAGCAAAGCTTTTCCTTTAAGATCGTATTCAGCCACCATGGAGTCATTAGGCACCTCGCCGAAAAGGTCGAGGCCGCTGCTTGCTATTTCCTTCTCCAGTTGGCCTAATTCACCTTCACGGCTGCGGCCAATAATCAGGCCCATTTTGGAAACCGCAATCTTCACGTTATTGACAATTTCCCTGACCCGACCGGCAGACCGGACACCACGAGCAGTTGAGTCGCTGGTTACCAGCAGCAGGTCCACGCTTGGCAGCAGTCTTCTGCTTAAGTGCTCAAGCCCTGCTTCATTGTCAATAACTACATAATCATAGTTCTTACTCAATTTTTCCAGGTAATTTTTTAACAGATCGTTCGGGTAACAGTAGCAACCCGGCCCCTGGGGGTTGCCCATTACCACCAGGTCAAAAGCATCTTCTTCAACCATAGCCCTGCTCAGGCGGTACTCAATGAAAACATCCTTTGTCATCCCGGTAGGGACAGCTTTAGGATCCTTGGTTTCTTCCAGCATGGTCCCGATTGTCTCGGTAACTTCCAAGCCCAGGGCCTCGTTTAAGTTTGCGTTGGCATCGGCATCAACAGCCAGAATACTTTTCCCTTTTTTTTCTTCGATTAAGTAGCGGATTAAAAGGGCTGCGAGGGTTGTTTTCCCCGTGCCCCCTTTTCCGGCTATGGCAATACGTTTAGTCATTAGTGTTTTCCTCCTGTCCTGGTTCTATAATCTTCCGGTGAGAACTTCTTCAAGCTGGCCAATAGTGCTGCAGGGCCACATTTCAACTATTTCACTGATCGCGTTTACTGAGCGGTAATCAGGCCACTGATCTAAAGGCAGCGGGTTAAGCCAGATTATCCGCTTGACGCGTTCTTTTAATTTTTCAAGTTCTTTTAAAGACCGATCAAGGGAGACGGTTTTTGTATCGCTTACCACAATTACGGTTGTTTTTACATTTATCAGGTCAGGATATTTACGGGCCATCTCGCTTAAAGCCCGGCCTAAGTTAGTGCCGCCGCCCCAGTTTTGGCTTTGCCTGATCACCCGATCTAAAATATGCTGCAAGTCTTTCCTGCCCTTTAATCCCGGGGTAAGGTTTTCAACATTATCTGAAAAACTAAAGCATGTCAGGTTGCGCACAACTTCCTGCAGGCCAAGTAAAAAATGGAGCACAAAAGTGCTGTACTGCTTCATAGAGGCGGAAACATCACAAAGTAAAAGAATTTGCTGCTTTGAACGGCGCTTCGGCTTGTGTT
>PWSG01000311.1 GCA_003564055.1 Syntrophomonadaceae bacterium | reverse complement strand
AGTAGCTGATCTGGCGCGGTTCTCCCTGCTTTAATCTAAATCCCACTGAACTCCAATTTACAGCAGCCAGACTCCAGCCCTGCCTTTCTTTTTCTTCCAACCAGTTTTCCAGCTTTTCGGGGTGCCAGCCCCACCACCAGCACCACATTGTTTTTTCAACCATTATAAATACCTCCTTTCAATTGATCTATGCCATGCTCATAGAGCCTTTTTAGTCTCGATACCTCTGCTTCAAGAAGCTCTTTGCCTGTATCGCTGATCTGATATATTTTCCTGCGGTTTTCTTCTTTAACCGGAATAATCAGCCTGTCTTTCTCCATTCGCGATAGGGTGCTGTACATTGTCCCTGCCCCAATATCCAGGCGTCCAGCGGTTAATTCTTGGACATGCTGCTTAATACCGTAACCATGCCTGGGTTTAATAAGCGAAAGCAATATGTAATAGGCAGTTTCACTCATGGGAATATATTTATTTCTTAATTTATAACCTCTCAACGTTCAAACCTCCTTAAGTTGAAAATATATCGCAAGCAGATATATCACCTATAATTATAGTTTTTCGTGATATATCATGTCAAGATATATTTTGTACCTGCTGCAATGGATTTCCTGACTTTTTGTCAGAAGAAGGAATATTCTAAACAATATAGAAGCAATATTTATTGGAGCTGAGCACAAGTGAGCGAAACCATCCTCAAGGCAAAAACCAGTATTCCTCCCCCGGGCACAGATACCCTCAAACGTTCGCAAATAATGTCCATATTGGAGCAAGATCTGAGCGGCAGTGCAGGATTTACGTATCCGCTAACCCTGGTTTCAGCGCCGGCCGGCTCAGGCAAAACTACAACCATCAGGATGTGGTTAACCGGCCGTGAAAACAGTACCGCCTGGCTGACCCTTGATAAGGGGGATAATGATCGGAAACGCTTCTGGACTTACCTAATCTCATCCTTACAAACCCTTGACAGCAGCCTGGGTAAAGGGGCCATGGAAATTCTACGCTCATCAGGTACTGGAGAAGAGTTTTCTGCGGATGAAACTTTTTTAAACCCGCTATTAAACGATCTCTTTAACCTGGACACCGCTTTTTTCCTAATGCTTGATGATTTACACTGGATAGACAGTACCAGCATTCACAACGATCTGATTTATTTTATCGAAAACATACCCCCATCCCTCCTGCTGATCACAGCCACCCGCTCAGATCCACCCTGGCCCCTGCACCGGTGGAGGGGCAGGGGGAAAATCAAAGAAATCAGGCAAAAAAACTTAAAATTAAGCAGGGAAGAAGCAAAATATTACATCAACAAGATAAAAGGCTTTTCTCTAAACGATGATCAGCTTGAAAAACTGTATGCCAAAACCGAGGGTTGGATTACCGGCATGCAGCTGATTTGCCTATCGCTTGCTGACACTCAAAATATCGATGCATTTATTGATATTTTCACAGGAAGTCAGCAAAATGTGTTCGAATATTTAAGCGATGAAGTGCTGGCCCGGCAGCCTGCACATGTGCGGGAATTTCTTGTTCATACCGCCGTATTAAACCGACTCAGCCCTTCACTATGTGATGCAGTTGCCGGAATAAATAACAGTGCTGAATTACTGACAAGCCTCGAGCGAAAACATTTATTTGTTGTGCCCCTGGATGACCATAAACACTGGTATCGCTACCATCCCCTTTTTGCCGATCTCCTTCAATACCAGTTAAAAAGGCATTATCCCGGCAAAGAGATCGAGCTGCATTCAAAAGCGGCAAAATGGTTTCTCGAAGCCGGAGAATTTAGTGAGGCAATTTATCACGCCTTTAACAGCAGTGATTATGAATTAGCTGCATCCATCCTTCATGATAATTACAAAAAAATAGTAAGTGAGGAAGGCCCATGGCCGACGATAAATTATATAAAAAAGCTCCCCGATAATATTTTTAACAATTATCCTTCCCTTTTGGTATACAAGGCTTTCATGTTTTTTCTACAAGAAAGGAGGGAAGAAGCCGAAGTTCTCCTGGAACAGGCCGAAAAGCTTGGCTATGAAAACAAAGAAGAACAGGCCGAATATGAGGGAATGCTGGCAATAGTAAAAACGGTATACCAGACTACTACCCACGATTTTTCAAAGGCTTTAAATAGTTCAGAAAAAGCGTTAAAAATGCTGCCCCCCGACAATCACTACTGGCGAATGTACGCGGCATACTTTTCGGGAGATATCAGGTATTTCTCCGGACATCCGAAATATGCCTACCCATTTTACCTGGAAGCATACAGAAACAGTGAAAAAACGGGCAGCCCTTACCTGGCAATAAACTGCAACTTTAAAGTGGCTAATAATCTTCGCTGTCTGGGAAATCTACGCGAAGCGGAACAACTAACAGAGGAAATGCTTCATACTGTTGGAGAAAAAGGTTTATCCGGCATCCCCAGGACTGGGAACCTCTGGGTTTTACTGGGCGAATTGCTACGGGAAAAGGGTGACCTGGGTGAAGCAGAGCGCTATATGAATAAAGGAATTATTCTCAGTCAACCGGAAAAACCATTTCTTGGGTGGTGCTATCTTTTTAAAATAGCCCTTTCATTCTCGAAGCAAAGATATAATGAAGCCCTGGAGGTAATTGCTGCGATAGAAGGGCTGGACCGGGATCCGGGACTACCACTTTATATAACAACTCCTGCAGCCTCCTGGAAAGCCCGGGTCGTTCTTGAAATGGGAAATTTTCCGGAAGCCAGGAACATTCTCACCCAAACAGGTATTACTGAAGAAACCGAGGTAAAAGGCGGTCTTGAACGGGGATACCTGGTCCTTCCCCGCCTGCTGATGCTGGATGATAAAAAAAACAAGGACCGGGCCCGCAGGATTTTAGACCGGGTGGAAGAGTTTGCTACTATCGGAGGAAACTATCGAATTCTACTTGAAGCTCTGCTGGTCAAAGCAGAACTTGCAGAACAAGCAGGCAATACAAGGGAAGCTGAACAGTTCCTGGTAGAAGCCCTTCAATCCGGCCAAGAATCGGGATATTTCCAAACCTTTATCGATGAGGGTAAAGCTCTGCTCCCTGTTTATTCACGCATTCTTGAAGACAAGCACACCATTCAAACACAGCTTT
>PWSG01000011.1 GCA_003564055.1 Syntrophomonadaceae bacterium | reverse complement strand
GCTGTTCATGAAAAAGGACGTATTGAACAGATTGTAAGCGACCTGAAAGAAGCTCTGAAAAATGAGGAACCGATCGATAAAATACGTGCACTGCACAGTGATCTTCAGCAGGCAGCCCACTCCCTGTCAGAAGCTGCTTACCAGCAAACCAAAGCCGGCACTTCTGGTGCGGCAGGCAGTGCTGAAGCAGGACAGGGCGAAAGCGGCTCCGATGATGTAGTCGATGCTGAATATGAGGAGCAGTAATTAAATAGAATTCGGAAGTCTGGATTCAGGATTTAAAATAAAAAAACAGAATCCAAAATAAATGAAATAAGTGTCAGGCTTTACGTGCGGGAAAGGTTTGTTTGTCACCGCAGTAAGTAAAGAGCTTGTATGAATCCTGATCATGGTTAAAACGATCTCACTCGAGGGTTAGCAGGCAGCTGATAAAATGATTAAGCTGCCTGCCCCCTCTCTTTTAGAGAAAAAAAGATTTAAAGTGCGGGTGAATTTTTTCTTCTGTTTTAATCTAAAAGTGCATCTAAAACTTTACAGGTTCCGTCAGGGCAAGCTTTAGCAATAAGCAGGCCGGGGGACTGGAGGAATAATAATGACAGATAAAGAACGAAAAAAAGTATATAATCAAAACGAAAAACATTTAGAAGAAAGTGAAGAGCTGGCAGAAAAAGATCCGAATACTCTTGAAAAAGAGTTGGAAGTGCTGCGCGATCAGCTGGAAGAAGAAAAAAACCGGCACCTGAGAACCCGTGCTGATTTTGACAATTTCCGTAAACGCATGGAACGCGAAGCAGAAACAAAGAGGATAAATGCAAAAAAAGAAATCCTGCTTGACCTGCTAAAGTATCTCGATTATTTTGATCAAGCACGAAAACAAGTTCAAGATCCTGCAGCCGCCAAAGGCCTGGAGATTATGGCAAGGCAGTTTCATGAACTTCTATATAAACACGGTCTCAGACCGATAGAATGCCTTGGTCAGCCTTTTGACCCTGAAGAACATGAAGGGGTAGGTTATATCACAACCGAAGAACACCCGGAAGGCTGCGTGGCCGAAGAGTTATGCTGCGGCTATAAACTGGGGGATATCCTGCTTCAGCCAGCCCGGGTAATGGTTGCCAAAAACCCTGAATGATAGTAAGCTAAAACACTTTTTATCAAGTTGTAAAATTATGAAACAGCGGCTTGAAGTGATTTGGGGGAATAAATATGTCTGTAAAATTTCAGGATTACTATGAACTACTGGGTGTAGACAGAAATGCCAGTGACAAAGAAATCAAGGCTGCTTATCGTAAGCTGGCCCGAAAATGGCACCCTGACCTGCATCCGCCTGCTGAAAAAAAAGAGGCCGAAGAAAAATTTAAAAAAATTAACGAAGCTTACGAGGTCTTAAAAGACCCTGAGAAGCGTGAGCGCTATAACCGACTTGGCAGCAGGTGGAAAGATGGCCAGGATTTCCAGGGTGGACCCGATATGGGTGGCACGCGCTATTACTCTACCGCTGATTTTGGATCAGGCGGTTTTGAAGGCAGCTTTGAAGGGGGTTTCAGTGATTTCTTTAATACGATTTTCGGGGGGGGCGCAGCGGCAGGAACCGGAAGAACTGCCCGGCGCGGCCCTGTCAAAGGTGAGGATATTGAAAGCGAAATTGAGCTGACCCTGGAAGAAGCCTACAGGGGCGGGACCCGTTCCATCAGGGTAAGCGGCAGTGCTGTCTGCCCTGAATGCAGCGGCGCAGGGATCAGGGAGCGCAGCTTTTGTCCCCGCTGTGGGGGAACCGGCAGTATTCCTGATGAGAAAACACTGGATGTAAAAATTCCCGCCGGAGTCAAGGAAGGCAGCAGAATCCGGCTTAAAGGTCAGGGTGGCAGCGGCCTGGGAGGAGCGCCAAAAGGCAATCTGTTCCTTAAAGTCCGTCTGCGCCCGCACCCGGTATTTAAACTAAAAGGTGACGATATTGAAGTTGATGCCGTCATCCGGCCGGATCAGGCCGTACATGGGGCAAGAATACCCGTTCAGACCCTGGACGGCATAGTAAATGTCAAGGTTCCGCCTGGCAGCCGGGCCGGTCACAAGCTGCGCTTAAGAGACAAGGGTTATCCAGGCAAAAACAGCCTCCGCGGCGATCAGCTGGTCAGGCTGGTTATTGATGTTCCGGCCGACTTAAGTGAAGAAGAAAAAGAGCTCTACCGGAAAATAAGTGAGCTGCGGAAAGGCAGGGAGTGATCTATATGAAACTAATTCGTGTACACTGCCATACCGATATTGATGAAAGTATTACTGAATACCGCCTGGAATATCACCCCGATTTAATGGCCATCTTCGAAGAACTGGGCATTATTGAAAATTTAGATAGCGGTATTCGTTATGAAGATCTGCACCGCCTGGAAAAAATCCTCCGCTTGAAGAAAAACTGCGGTGTAAATACGGTTGGGGCTTCAATTATTGTAGATTTACTTGAAAAAATAGAACACCTGCAGGACGAAGTTGAGCGCCTGCGCAGAAAGTAGGTGAAAAAAAATGGACTTAAATCGTTTTACAAATAAATCAAGAGAAGCGCTGGCAGCTGCCCAGGAGATAGCTGCCAATCGTGGGCACCAGGTAGTAGGTCCAAAGCACCTGCTTGCCGCCCTGCTTGACCAGGAAGACGGCCTGGCCAGCCGCTTTGTCCAAAATTCAGGGGCTGATGCTCCCGGCCTGCAGCAGGGCCTGGAAAAACTGCTTTCAGCTATCCCCCGTGTTTCAGGTTTTGAAGGCACACTGCAAATGAGTTCATCCATGGCCCGCGTTTTGTCAAAGGCCGAACAGGAAGCAAAACAGCTAAAAGATGATTATGTCAGCATTGAACACCTCCTGCTGGCTTTAACTGAAGAAAGTGACGATGATTTAAAGAAACTGCTGGCCCAGGTCGGTCTCGATCGAAACGCCCTGCTCAATTCTTTAAAAGCGGTGCGTGGTTCCCAGAGAGTAACCAGTGACAGCCCGGAAGATACATACGAAGCGCTTTTGCGCTACGGCCGGGATCTAACTGCAGAGGCTGAAAAAGGCAAACTTGATCCGGTTATTGGCAGGGACGAAGAAATTCGCAGGATCATGGAAATATTAT
>PWSG01000062.1 GCA_003564055.1 Syntrophomonadaceae bacterium | reverse complement strand
TGATGGCGGAAGGAGGGATGTGTTCCCCAGTCCGTCCCGAAGATAATCCTTATTTGCATTTTATCGATACAATTGGCGGTGGTCATTATACCAATGTTCCGGAGTTGGTCAAGGCCCTGGTAATGGATGGGCCGGAAATTGCTGCCTGGCTAATGGAGCTGGGTGTAATGTTCGATTACGAACCGGATGGCAGTCTCAAGGTTAATCATTGCGGGGGGCATTCCCGCAAGCGCATGCTTTCCTGTAAAGACTTGACCGGCCTTGAGATAATGCGTGTTTTGCGGGATGAACTGCGTGATCGGCAAATCCCCTGCCTCGAGTTTTCGCCTGTCGTAGACCTGGTTTTGGATCAAAATGGCTCTTGCAGAGGTGCGGTGCTGTATAATATGGAGACATCGTCATTTATTGTGGTGCAGGCAAAAGCGGTAATCATGGCCTCGGGAGGGATCGGGCGCCTGCATATCCAGGGATTCCCCACTACCAACCATTATGGCGCTACCGCAGACGGCCTGGTTGTTGCTTACCGGGCAGGAGCTAAAATGCTGCATATGGACAGTATTCAGTACCACCCAACGGGGACAGTATGGCCGGAACAGCTTCTGGGGCAGTTAATAACAGAAGTTATGCGCGGACACGGCGCTCACCTCGTTAATGCGAAAGGTGAAAGGTTTATTAATGAATTGGAATGCAGGGATACCTGTGCCTCAGCCTGTATCAGGGAATGCTCTGAGAGGGGGAACGGTGTTTTCACCCCAACGGGTTCTGAAGGAATCTGGCTCGATACCCCCCTGATTGCTGATATAAAAAACCACTTCGTTGGTATTTATCAGCGCTTTAAAAAGTATGATATTGACATTCAAAATGAACCGATCCTCGTTTATCCCACCCAGCATTACCAGAATGGCGGTCTTCTGATTACGCCGCAGGCGGAAACATCTCTACCCGGGTTATACGCTGCCGGCGAAGTGGCAGGCGGGATCCAGGGTAAAAATCGATTAGCTGGAAACAGTTTGCTCGATATATTTGTTTACGGCAGGCGCGCCGCCAGGCGGGTACTGGAGGTAAACGGGGAGACAGCTGCACCGGAGTACCTGACAGTTGAACATCTTGGCAAATGGCAGGCGCAGCTAAGTGAGCTGGGTATTTCCGAAGAGCGGCAAGCCCCTGTTCTGCTGCCTGATTATACTCCAAAGCTTGATTGATAAAGGAGGTAAAGAGATAATGAATAGCTTGCGGACAGTACTGCTGTTTGTCCCCGGGGACAGACCTGATTTTTTTAAAAAAGCTGCGGAATCTACCGCCGACACCCTGATCTTTGATCTGGAAGACGCGGTGGCTGCAGAAAAAAAAGAAAGCAGCCGCCTGCATGTCGAGCAAGCCCTGGCCAGGGGGTCCACCGGAAATAAGGAGCTGGTTGTTCGTGTCAATGCACTGTCATCGCCCTGGGGAACAGAAGATATAACTATGGTGCGGAGCCTTGGAGAGGTGATCAATGCCATTCTGATTCCCAAGGCCGAACCGGCAGAGGTGCAGTTAACCGAACAACTTCTTGGTGAAGCCGACGTCAGCATTATCTGCCAAATTGAAACTGCCCGCGGTTTACAGCTGGCTTATGATACAATTTTATCTTCATCACGGGTTATGGGGGCCATGCTGGGAGCTGAAGACCTTGCTGTTGAAATGAATTTAAGGCGGACACCAGGGGGAAAAGAAATTGAGTATGCCAGGCATAATCTTGTCCTTGCTGCTTGCGCCGCGGCTGTTCAACCGATTGATACCCCCTACCTGAGAATTGATGACCTGGAAGGCCTGCGCAGCGATACATTCAGGGCCAGGGAAATCGGGTTTACAGCCAAAACTGCCCTTTCCCCTCGTCAGGTTCCTGTAATCCGGAAAATATTTCAACCGGACCCCAAAGAGCTTGAAGAGGCCAGGCTTATTTTAAAGGCCGCTGAAGAGGCCAGGAGCCTGGGACGTGGTGTTGTGACCATGGACGGGGCGATGATCGATGCTCCGGTAGTTGCCAGGGCCAGGCGGATAATTGAGTTGGCCGGCGGGAACGTAAATAATGATAGTTAACGGGGCAGGCAGAACTATTCCTGAAGAAATAAAGGGTTACAAAGAAATTGTGCCCTATAACTTTTCTCTTGGTGCTGCTCCACTGCCCGGTAATATGAAGGTGCCCGCTGGAAAAACGCTTCTGGGAGAACATAAACTGCTTCCTGATGTGGAGACGGCAATTAAGGAATGCGGTTTGGAAGATGGGATGACAGTATCTTTTCACCATCATTATCGCAATGGCGACAGGGTGGTCAACCTGGTTCTTGCTGCTGCCGCAAAAATGGGTTTAAGAGGTCTGAAGGTAGCCTTAAGCTCTGTTTTCCCCGTTCATGCGCCCCTGGTCGAGCATATTAAAAATGGGGTAGTGAATGGACTTTCCTGTAATTATATGCTTGGTCCTGTTGCCGAGGCAATGTCTTATGGTCTGTTTCCCTTTACGGTTATATTTAGAACCCATGGCGGTCGTGATCGCGCCATTATAGCGGGAGAAGAATCTATCGACATAGCTTTTATTGCCGCTTCTGCCGCTGATGATGCCGGCAATTTTAATGGAGTAAGCGGCTCGTCAGCCTGTGGTTCCCTGGGCTACTGTATTACCGACTGCCATTATGCCCGCAAAACCGTAGTGCTAACCGATCATCTGGAAACATATCCCCTGGTTCCCTCCAGTGCCGATGAGACAGTAGTGGATTATGTTGTGCAGGTAGACCGGGTAGGGGATCCAAAAGGCATAACAACCGGGGCTGTAAAAGGGACAGATGATCCCCTCAGGCTTCAACTTGCCAGGTGGGCTGTTGATGTGATCGAAGCATCAGGTCTCTTAAAAGAAGGCATTTCTTTTCAAACCGGAACAGGAGGTGCTTCCCTGGCTGCAGCCTGGTTTTTGCGTGATAAAATGCAAAAACATAAAATAACTGGTTCTTTCGGTATGGGTGGGGTTACAGGTGCCATGACAGAACTGTTAAAAGAAGGCTATTTTCAAACCGTTTTAGATACTCAAAGTTTTGATCAGCAAGCAATCGACTCCCTGCGGAACAATCCCCG
>PWSG01000286.1 GCA_003564055.1 Syntrophomonadaceae bacterium | reverse complement strand
TCGTCAATACCTCTTAACCTGCAGCAGGCTTTGAGCCAAAAAGAACCCCTGGTAGCTGCATTTATCTTTCATGAAATAATCGACCCTCCACTTGCTCTTCGCCGAAAGCGCTAAACAGCTTACGTTTCTTGATCATATTATCAGTTAAGTTTATAATTCTTATTGTCGAACCAGGTATTTCTGTATGAAAGGAGCATGTTTTTTATTGACAGAAAATATATCAAGTCGGACTGTTTTATTAAACAGCGCTGATGAGTCGGTACAGCTGCTTGGTAAACATGATAGTCATTTCAAGCTGATAGAAGACCGCTTTGAGGTTCGTCTTATCCCTAAAGGCCATGAATTGATCGTTGAAGGTAAATTAGGTGATGTAGAAGCAGTTTACAATATGTTTCAGGAATTGCTGGCCCATATTCGCAAAGGTAATATTTTGTCGGGCCGTGAGTTTGAATATGCTCTGAAATTAACAGGGCAGGGCGAGGCACATTTGATTCGTTCGCTTTTTAGTGATCTGGTGCTGGTTACCCATCGGGGCAAGCAAATTCGCCCTAAAACGGTTGGACAAAAGCGTTACCTTGAAGCTATTCGAAGCAATGATATAGTTCTCTCCATCGGGCCGGCAGGAACAGGAAAAACCTACCTTGCTCTTGCTATGGCTGTTGATGCTTTAAAAAACAAACAGGTGCAGCGTCTGGTATTAACCCGCCCTGCAGTTGAGGCAGGGGAGCATCTCGGCTTTTTACCGGGAGATTTTCAGGAAAAGGTTGATCCTTACCTGCGTCCGATCTATGACGGTTTATATGATCTGTTAGGTGTTGATACGTTTCAAAGATATCGTGAGAAGGGTATAATTGAAATAGCGCCCCTGGCATACATGCGTGGACGAACCTTAGATGATTCCTTTGTTATACTTGATGAGGGTCAGAATGCAACTTCGGAGCAAATGAAAATGTTTCTTACGCGGCTTGGGTTTGGTTCGAAAGCAATTATAACCGGAGACATAACCCAGATAGACCTTCCAAAGGGGCGGTTTTCCGGCCTTGAGCAGGCACGGAAGATCTTGAAAGACATCGAAGGCATTGCCCTGGTTTATCTGACTGAAAAGGATGTTGTCAGGCACCCGCTGGTTCAGAGTATTATCAAGGCATACGAAGCTTATGAGGCCAAAACGGAAAGGTTTAATAATGAAGAATAAAACAACTCTCGCTGATTTATTTGATCGCTCGATATCCTTTAAAGATCACCCTAAATTGCAGAGGCTTGTCCTAATTGTGGCTCTTTTTATAATCATCTATGGCGTACTGGTTATTGTCAGTATGCCGGCACGCTTTGATCTTACTGTTGGACGTCCCAGCCCGCGCACAATATACGCACCCCGTGATTTTGTTGACGAATATAGTACTGAACGGCTAAGAGAGCAGGCTGCAGAAGCAGTAGACGATGTTTATGATTACAACCCTGCTGTCCTTGAAAGGATCTTAAGAGAAGTCGGGATATTTTTCGATACGGTTTTAGAAATAAAAGATAATCCCAATCTTGAACGGGAAGAAATGTTAAGATTGCTGCAAGCCGAGATACCCAAAGATCTGCCTGCCAACAGGGTAGAATCGTTATTAACCGATAGAGGTACCTTACGAGATCTTCAGGAGCGGCTCAACAACTCTATAAAGGAAATATTTGAACAGGGTATTTATGAAGGAGAAACAGATTCTGTCATGCGCCGTCTATCCCGTGAGATTGCCATGTACCCCTTTAACGCTGATTTAAAAAGAGTTGCCGAGATTGTAGTTGAACCTTATATTGCCCAAAACATGATTTATGATGCCGAGGCAACAGAGGAAAAAAAAGAGTTGGCCAGAAGCGAGGTTGAACCTGTAGTAATACTGCGCAATACCCTGATTGTAAGTGAAGGTGAGCCGGTTACCGAAAAGCAATTCGCGCAGCTTGAGAGTCTTGGCTTAATCGTCGGGCAGCAGGCAGATTACCTGGGGTTTTTTGGTTTGTTTGTTCTGCTTTTAATAATATTTATCCTGGTTGGAATCTACATGAATATATTCGTTAATGAAGTTATTAAAAACCCTACTTTAATGCTTTTGATGGGCTTAATATTTATAATCACCATGATTTTTGCTGTAGCGGCGAACTATTTTTCCGGCTACTTAATTCCTGTAGCGATGGGTGTTATCTTAATCACAGTTATATTTGGGTATAAGCTGGCCTTGATCGTTAACCTTGTCCTGGCTTTGATGGTAGGTTTAATTACTGGAGGAGATTTTTCATTTATACTGGTGGCTCTTTTGGGCGGTCTGGTTTCAATTTATGCGGTTACCCGCTTAAGTCAGCGCAGCGATTTAGCCCGGGCCGGTTTTTATGTGGCTGTTACTAATGCTGCCGTTATTATTGCAGGTTACATGTTTTTTGGCAATGTTAGCCTGGAGTATGGCTCACTGATTAATTTTAGCTACAGTATGGCTGCAGGTGTTGGAAACGGTCTTCTCTCATCTGTAGTGGCTATAGGTATGCTGCCTTACCTGGAAAATACTTTCGGGGTTTCTACAGCAATTACTTTACTTGAGCTATCCAATCCTAACCATCCTCTCTTGAGGCAGATGCTTATGAAAGCGCCGGGAACCTATTATCACAGCATGATGGTTTCGAACCTGGCAGAAGCAGCTGCTGAATCGGTTAAAGCCAATGCATTGTTGGCCAGGGTAGGATCTTATTATCACGATATAGGAAAGCTAAAGCGTCCTTATTTTTTCTCGGAAAACCAGTTATCTGGAGAAAATCCACATACCAGCTTATCGCCAAACCTGAGCGCTCTGATTATTGGGGCTCACCCCAAAGACGGGCTCGAAACAGGCCGCAAGCACAAACTTCCCGAAAGCATACTGGATATTACCCTTCAGCATCACGGGACAAGCATGATTTCCTTTTTCTATCAGGAAGCTCTTAAAAATAGCGATCGGGAAAAAGTATCGGCAGATAAATTCCGTTACGAAGGTCCAAAGCCGCAAAGCAAAGAAGCGGCAATTATTATGCTTGCCGATGCTGTGGAGGCTGGAGTACGTTCACTTTCCAAGCCTACAAGCAGTCGGGTTGAAACG
>PWSG01000326.1 GCA_003564055.1 Syntrophomonadaceae bacterium | reverse complement strand
TTCATCAATTTCGGCAATAATTTCTTCCGGTAACCGGCTCCTGTAAGGACCACGAATGCCGGGAATCAAGCAATAGCTGCAGCGATTACTGCACCCTTCAGCTATTTTAACTGCAGCACTGTGTACTGGCGTAGTAAGAACACGTGGTGCGAGTGACTTGAAATCTTTAGGAGCAGGATCCTTTATTACTAAACGCTTGTTATCTAAAAGCATTCTCATGAATCGCTCAAGTTTGTTGTAACTGTGTACACCAATTGCTCCGTCAACTTCAATCATTGAATTAATAACTTTGCTGCCGAACACCTCAACCAGACATCCAGCCGCTACTATTTTTGGACTTTTACCCGGGTATTTTGCTGCCATTTGCAAAAGAGTATCGATTGATTCCTGCTGGGCATCTTCTATAAAACTGCATGTGTTGACAATAATAACATCTGCAGAACCGTAATCTTCCGTTAACACACAGCCCCATTTTAGAAGAAGGCCAAGAATTTGTTCTGTATCGATCCTGTTTTTTGAACAGCCCAGCGAAACCGCTGCAATTTTTAAGCCCGTAAAAACTGGCTCTCTTGAGTCTAAGTAGTTTTTGGCAGGAAGCAAAATGTTCTCCTTTAGTCCTTTTGATTCTCAGTTGAGTCTGTATATATATTAGCAGCCTGTTCCGCTGTAATGAGGACTTCTCTTGGTTTGCTGCCTTCAAAAGGTCCGACAATACCCCTTCTTTCAAGATCGTCGATCAGTCGCGCCGCCCTTGTATAGCCGATCCTGAAACGACGCTGCAGCAATGATATTGAAGCATTGCCTGTCCGCACTACCAGTTCAACCGCTTCTTCAAACAGGGCATCTGCTTCATCCTCTTCGGTTTCGGCAGGAGTTTCAAGAAAAGAGTTGCCGTTATTGTAATCGACCAGACCCTGTTCCTTTATAAAGTCTGTAACTCTTTTAACTTCGGCTTCACTAACAAAAGCCCCCTGCACCCTGTATGGCTTAACCGACCCGACCGGATAAAAAAGCATATCTCCGCGTCCCAAAAGTTTTTCAGCACCGGCCATATCAAGAATGGTCCGTGAATCAAACTGTGAAGACACTGTAAAAGCTACCCTTGATGTAATATTTGCCTTTATTATTCCTGTTAATACATCTACAGAAGGACGCTGGGTGGCTACTATAAGATGAATACCGGCCGCCCTGGACATTTGGGCCAACCTGGCAATTGAATCTTCTACTTCTCCCGGTGAAACAAGCATTAAATCGGCGAGTTCATCAATAACAATTACAACAAAGGGCAGTCTTTCCAGCTCAGGATCATTTTCCGAAAGCTCATTATAAGTCCCAATATCGCGAACCTCTAAACGGGCAAATAAATCATAGCGCCGGCCCATTTCACGAACCATATTACGCAACGCTAAAGCAGCTTTGCGAGGATCAGTAAGAACAGGCATTAGCAAATGTGGAATACCGTTGTAGACACTTAACTCAACTACCTTGGGGTCTATCATCATAAAGCGGAGCTTTTCGGGCCCAGCCTTGTAAAGAATGCTTGTAATCAGTGTATTCAAACAGACGCTCTTTCCGGCACCGGTTGCCCCGGCAATCAGCAGGTGCGGCATCCTGGCAAGATCCGTAATAACCGGGTTTCCCGTTATATCCTTGCCCAGCGCCACCGTAAGGGGAGAATTGCTGTTTATGTAAGCCCTGTCATCCATAACTTCTCTAAGTTTAACAAGATCAATAACTTTGTTAGGCACTTCAATACCAAGCGCTGCCTTGCCGGGTATTGGAGCCTCAATTCTGACCAGCGGAGCTGCGAGATTAAGGGCCAGATCATCGGAAAGACTAATTATTTTACTAACCTTAACCCCTGCCTCGGGTTGAACTTCAAACCGGGTAACAGTTGGTCCCGATTGCACATGAATAACTTTAGCCCTTACACCAAAACTTTGCAGCGTACTTTCCAGCAGCCTGGCCATGTCTTTGCTTGTTTTCGCATAAGCTTCTTCACCAGTTGAATTCGGTATGGACAGAAGTTCTAAAGGAGGCAATCGGTAGTATTTTGAATGCATTCCTGTGCCGGATACTACAGCGTTTGAATCTTGTTTTTCTTCATCACTATCAGCTTCTAAGTCTTCTTTCTGTTTAATTTCTTCGCTTTCATCTGCACCCGCCCGGGAAATTATTTCATGTGCATAGTTATTACCGTTAACAACAGTAGCTCCATCTTCATTTTCATGATGTTCCCCTGATATCACTGCGGCGTTATGCCTTGTTTGTTTTTTCCTTTTATCTGCAGCAGATTCAATCCTGGCCTGTGTTTTAAAAGTTATTTCCCGCATTATTTCAAATATATGCTGCGCTGCTGCTTTCATGATATTTTTAACCCTGGCTAAAAATCCTTTAATTGCTTTAAACAGACCTTTGATCGAAATATTAAAGATTAACATCATGGCAATAAAGGCTAAAGCAAAAATCAGGATTCTGCTCCCGCCTGGACCCAGCAGGTATAATAAAACAGCCGCAAAAGCAGCACCTATAGCTCCACCCCCCTGCTGATTTAAGCCAATAGCAAAGCTCTCGTAAAATAACTCATTTGGAACAGGAAGGTGCTCGAGTAATCTCTGGATATGAATCCAAATCATATATAGCAGCTGTAAAAGTAAGAGCCCAAGCAGCCTGGTTCCTATATTGAATTGCCCCTGGGGAACGATCTGCCTAAAAGCAAGCAGGGCGATAAAAAAAGGAATTACAAGTGCAGCCTCACCTGCAAGCAACCGCAGGCCGCTGTTAATAAAAACACCAATACCACCGGCCTGATCAGTGTGGATAAGGCCTACATAACAAAATGCGGCCAGGGCAAAAAGCAGTATAGCCTTAACCTGGACACGCATTTCTTTATTTAAACCTTTCTTCCGTCGCCTGGCCAAATCCTGGAATCCACCTTTCAGAAAAAACACCCTGCTTTTTAAACCCTTCAGGCAGAATACCTGCAAGCATTATAAAACAAATGTTCGTGCTTGTAAAGCAGGGTAATAAATCTTTAAACCCCAAATAGCACTTTCATCCCTTTTTTTTCAAGAGTAAAATGCATATGGTCACTAAAATAAATCTCTCCTTCCA
>PWSG01000142.1 GCA_003564055.1 Syntrophomonadaceae bacterium | reverse complement strand
TGGACTGGTCAGTATGATTCCGCTGCTCGGCTCGCTGGTTTCGCTGGCTGCTTTTATCCTGGGAGTGGGGGCTGCCCTGGTTACCAGGTTCGGGACCCTGCCTCCGGCTGAAACGGTTTCATTGCCAATCGATAATCCGGAATAAGCAGCCCTGTTTATTAAGTGTTACAGATCTAAAGCATCCAACAGGTGGTCGCGCATATCCTGGCGCCCGACTACCTGTTTATGTTTTACCGGTTTTTCATGCAGTAAGGCCAGGTTAGCGGGAACCGGGTTTCCTGTTTCCCGGGATAAAATATGCAGCAGGTCGAGCTCAGAAACACCTGAATATTTTTCGCCGTCAAAAAGAGCCTTAATTACGCTGCCGCTAAACTTGAAGGGGCTGGCAGTAGAAAGGAGTACTGAATGACAATTGTCTTTTTCCTCGGTACGGTACTTTTGGAGGACTGCAAGACCAACGGCTGTGTGTGTGTCGATAAGATAATGAAAATACCTGTAAGTTTCTGCAATAATCTGCAGGGTTTCCCGGTCATCGGCATAATCAGCCCAAAAAAGCCCTTGCAGTTTTTGTAAAGTTTCCGGATCAACTTCGTACTCTCCGCTATTTTTTAATTGGTCCATCCATCTGACAATTTGCCTGGGGTCATGTTCGGTTATTTCGAATAAAAGCCTTTCCAGGTTGCTGGAGACCAGGATATCCATTGATGGTGAAAAAGTCTGATGCAAAGGCCTGCGGCTTAAGTATCGACCTGTATTAATAAAATCAGAAAGGACATTGTTGCGGTTTGCTGCACAGATCAGGCGGTTTACAGGCAGTCCAAGTTCACGGGCATAATAACCGGCCAGAATATTACCGAAGTTGCCCGTGGGAACAACAAAGTTAACTTTTTCTTCGGGCTGCAGTTCTCCCCGGCTGAGCAGGTCACGATAAGCTGCAAAGTAGTAAACTATTTGCGGCAGCAGACGGCCCCAGTTAATTGAATTGGCAGATGAGAGGCGGTAACCTGATTTTTCCAGCCGTTCTTTCAACTTACGATCATTGAATAATTCTTTAACTCCGTTTTGGGTGTCGTCAAAATTCCCCCTAACGGCGGCAACCCCGACATTATCACCTTCCTGGGTAGTCATTTGTAATTGCTGAACCTCACTGACTCCGCCTTCGGGGAAGTAGACAATAATCCTGGTGCCGGATACATTACTAAACCCTTCCAGGGCTGATTTTCCTGTATCGCCCGAAGTTGCCGCTAAAACAACGACTTCTGATTTTTCACCTGTAACCTTGATTGCAGTCCGCAGGAAGTGAGGTAAAATTTGTAAAGCAATATCTTTAAATGCATAAGTCGGTCCGTGCCATAGTTCCATGACATGAAGATCAGGTGAGAGTTTGTGCAGTGGCGTGATCAAAGGATGATCAAAATTTATGTCATTATAAGCTGATGCTATGGCTTTTTCCATGTCGGCGGCATCGAAATCGGTTAAAAATAATTTAAAGATAACGTCAGCTATTTCAGTGTAGCTGCCCCGGGGTAAATTGTCTTTCTTAAACGGTACTGCTCTTTCAGCAGGGACATAAAGGCCTCCGTCGTCAGCCAGGCCCTTTTTAATTGCTTCAGCAGCAGTTTTATATTCGCCTTGATTCCTGGTGCTGTAATAGCGCAATATAAAATCTCCTTTCGGGTTACTTGCCGGTATCATTTGGTTTCGCCAAAATAACCCGGAAATCCTTTTGATCATTGGACCCTGCTCTTGACAAAAATAATTGTAAAGGTTATTTTCAGGGCACAGTTTTATTAGTTGCTATAATATGTCCCTAAAAAAAAAGAGGAGCGTGATTTACACTTGAAATACCTTGTTATTGTCGGAGATGGTATGGCTGATTACCCTATGGAACAACTTGACAATAAAACAGCGCTGCAGTATGCAAGAACACCTAATTTCGATCTTTTAGCCGATGAAGGTGTTCTTGGCTTGGTGCAAACAATTCCCGGTGATCTCCCGCCCGGGAGTGATACGGCAAATCTCTCGGTTATGGGTTACGATCCTCTCAAGTATTATACCGGACGTTCGCCCTTCGAGGCGATCAGCCTCGGGGTAAACTTAAGTCCCGAGGATGTTTCGTTTCGCTGCAACCTGGTGACTCTTTCCGGTGATCAAGCTTACGCAGAAAAAACAATGGTTGATTATTGTGCCGGTGAAATATCCAGTGAAGAAGCAGCTGAATTAATAAATGCTGTAGGTTCTGCCCTGGGTTCGGAAGAAATAGATTTTCACACCGGTTTTCGCTATCGTCATCTTATGGTATGGCATGGAGCTGTTGACCAGTGGCAGCTGACCCCGCCTCATGATATAAGCGGGCAAAGAATCAGCGATCACCTGCCGTCAGGAAAAGAAGGATCCAGGTTAAGGCAGATGATGGAAAAAAGTTGGAATATCCTCGCCGATCACCCTGTTAATAAAAATAGAATCGAAAAAGGTCTTAATCCTGCTAATTCGATCTGGATCTGGGGTGCCGGTCGAAAACCTTTAATCCCTTCATATGCAGAAAAATACGGGCTTAAGGGCTCGGTTATTTCAGCAGTTGATCTGGTTAAAGGCATAGGGCTGTTTGCCGGCTTAACTCCTATTAATGTGGAAGGAGCTACCGGGTATATAGACACAAATTATAAAGGTAAAGTTGATGCAGCCCTTAATGCCTTAAAACAGGGCCATGATTATATTTACCTGCATGTAGAAGCTCCTGATGAGTGTTCACACCGTTTTGAAATTGAAAATAAAATAAAGGCAATTGAACTTATTGACCGTGAAGTGGTTAAAGTACTCAGGGAAGAGATGGATAAAAGCGGTACTGATTACAGCATTTTACTTATAACTGATCACGCTACGCCGCTATCTCTTGGAACTCATACCAGTGAAGCGGTGCCCTTTGTTATCTTCCGCAGCAATGATATTCAAGACAGCCGGGGTTCTCAATTTACTGAATCCTGTGCAGCTGATACCGGTATTTTATACAAAGAAGGCTTTAAGCTGATGGATACCTTTTTGGGTAAGAAAAATTGAACAGGGATCATGGAGCAGATTTGATGCCGGCTGACCATAAGGACAATATTATAACCTTCAACTTTATGGCACTGTTCGG
>PWSG01000304.1 GCA_003564055.1 Syntrophomonadaceae bacterium | reverse complement strand
TAAACCTGTAGCAGCCTGATTACAGATTTACTTTTTAGAGCAGCAAGGCAAATATATATTTGGCTTGTTTTTAGTTGTTTTGGTGAATAGAAACAAGATGCTGTCTCTATATATACCACTTGTCCTGGTGAATTATAATAAGGTATCCGGGTGATGAATTAATAAATGTTACGTCTCCTGCGGCGGGGGGGATTTATATCGCCCGCTGTGGCTTCCTCTGTCTCCCGGGGGAAAACGCTTAAATGTATAATTGTTTCATCGACCAGCAAACCGGCACCGACAATGTCCGTTCCGCTAAGGCGCAGGTCGAGGCCTAAGCTCACTGAAGGATAGGTTAGATATTCGCTTTGCCCGATTTGTTTTATGAGCGAAGCGGGTGTGGGGCGGGGCTCCTTTAAAGAGCGGCCCCGGGCAGTGAGCGCCTCTACGGCATAGCTTTTAAGCAGGCGGGTCCAGAGCTTGCCCAGGGTTTCACTGTTACTGAAAAGGTCGAGACAGGTAAAGCGGTTTTTGATGTAGACGGCAATACCGATCTGGCCGGGCTGGTGGTTAAGGTCGTCTATCATATCATTTAGTTCGCTGTCCCGTCTGCGGTAAGTATCGCTTAAGGCAGCGGTGGGTGAGTCAGTATGCAGGGTAGAATCGCATTTGTTTATTTCAGCCCAGATTGCCCCCTGGTCGGCGGCAAAGCTTTGTTCTTCACGCAGGTTTCTCTGCACCTGCTCGGCTTTCTGGCGGCGCAGGGTGCTGTATCCAAAGGTATCTGACTGCTGGAACTTGTCGGTGTCGTAACGCCAGCGCCCTTGTTCGACACAGCTGACCGGCACGGCTGTTTTGCAGTCGGTAGCGACAAGGATGGTAGCATTGACCATACGGTTTTGCTTGGCCCCGGCAATTTCTTCCCCGTCGAGAATAAGTACGGGCTGACCGGTCATATTGTTGATGATCACAGTATTGACATCACCCGACTCGTCTACCTCACCAATTTCAAAGGTGCTGAGACCCAATACTTCTTCAAGCAACAGGTAGTCGGGCGGCTCAGCGCCTGATTCCTGCTGATCCTGGCTGTCGGGGGCAAAGATAGGGTAGATTGTGAGACTTCCCCTTTTCTGCGGCTTGCCGAGCTGCACCTCGCTGGAAAAGCTTTTAACGTTAACTGCCATTTGAATCACCTTTCTTTCGGGTTTGGTGAAAGAAACACTTGCTTATTCACATTATAGAGGGCTGGTGTGACATATATATGTCAGGTATAAGGGCGAACGGCAGTTTATTTAAGAAAAACCGGAGCCTGTGTAGCGGCCGGAACTTTTGCGGGCGCACCGGGTAGGGCTGTCGGCTGTGCTTCGCGGTGAGGGGTCAGCAGGAATAAACCGTTTTGGGTAGAAAATGAAAATAATGACACAGTTAACTTCAGATCTTTTGAGCTTGAAAAAGCTATAAAATTTAAAGCAGACTATGAAAGAAGGTTTTCAAAATGAAATTTAAAGATCATTTAAAAGAGCTACACATAGAGTTTCGGAAATAACTATTGCAAACCAAATATTCCTCTATTGAAAATCATTATACATAATAGCTGGAAAGCAAAAGATCTGAACCCGGTAACTCAACCAAGATATCATACTAGCTACTTACAGCTGCAGGGCATCAAGGCGATAGTCTTATTTAAAGATTTTCCGGAAGGCCCTGCCGGTCGCCTTTCCGGCTACGCGGCGGGTCATCTTCTTCGCCGAGATTGATTACTGCATTAAGTACTTTTCTAACGTTCGAGGAAGCTCCCTAAACACTACAACTTCTTCAGTTAATGTTCCACTCTCCTGGAGCAAGTACAATCGGTCCATTGGGGTTTAGTGTTTGCTAATGGCTTTTTCCTTTGTGTATGCACATACTTATTGCAGCTGTTCTTATCTTTTAAGCGAAAACTCCACCGTTTTATTGCGGTAAAGCGTGCATAAGCTGATTTCTCCTTTATCGATCACTTCAAGCTTAATAGAAAAACCCCTGGTGCCAGTGCCGAAAAAGCGCAGGTGGTCCGTATCACGGGCCAGACGAAAGAGGCCGGCATAAAAGCGAAGCAGCAACCATTCGTTATTCGTCGCCATTTCGTTTAAAAAGTCGATCGCTGCCTGTAGGGTTTGCTCTTCGGTTTGATAGGTTTTCTTGCTGTTTACACTTGTTGATGAGGCAAAATCTGTTATCGCTTCAAATACAGTATCTAGTTCTGCAGCACTAAGTTTGTTTAAGTCAATGCGCAGCTTTACCTTCCCGCTTTCAGCCACCCTTCGGCCAAAGGGCCGCAGGCTTTTCAGGGCATGGTCTACACCGGCCAGGTAATCGGTAAGGTTTCTGTCGCCTGTTTCAACCAGGTTGTTGGCCAGATCTCTGCTACATTTATCGGTGACCCAGCTTTTGTGCAGGCCGAGCATTAACTGCTGTTCCGGGCTGAGTTGGTTGATGTACCCTTCCATAAAGCTGTGCAGCTCCAGCCAGGTTAAGTGGCAAAAACGCTCGCCAATCAAGTCTCTGCCTCTTTCTGCTTCTACCAAACTTTTGGGCTGAGCGGTATGCTCAAAATTATCTCGATCGCTAAACTGGGTCAGGTAAATAAAATAGATTTGATCATAGATCTGGTCATCTGAGACAGCATTGTAATAGGTGCTGATCTGGTGGTCGGATACACTCAAGTAATCGTGTACTTTGGCTTCGATCAGGAGAGCTCTGCGGCGGCCCTGGCTCTGGAAATCGAAAAAGAGATCGATTGACCCTTTGCCTGGGTAAAATTTCTCCCTGGTTATCAGCAGGTCTTCCGGTTTAACCTTAAAGTTATGCTCAACAAAAGCTTTTGCTATTTCCTGATGTTTGTCGAAGATGTTGTAGAAAAGGTGTGTTGATGATATTTCCCCGTAAAAAAGGGGGTTTAGTTCACTGCCATTATATTGCACCGGCTCAACTCCTTTCAGGCCTGCTC
Organism: Syntrophomonadaceae bacterium; assembly: GCA_003564055.1. Lineage (GTDB taxonomy): Bacteria > Bacillota > Dethiobacteria > DTU022 > DTU022 > T3SED10-7. The sequence continues at coordinate 175 of PWSG01000304.1, read as the reverse complement.
TGTTTGGTTATAATTCAATGTTAAAAAATACTTACCTGCAAATCGTGTCAATTTTTGGCGGAGATAGCTTTAATTTTTGCTGTGGGTTCTCGAGCACAAATCCACTCCAGGTATCGGCATACTGCAAGAGCAGGGTTAAAGGTTCTTCCCTGGTGGCAACCGAGGCATTGTCATC
>PWSG01000332.1 GCA_003564055.1 Syntrophomonadaceae bacterium | reverse complement strand
TTTGTCTCACATGAGACAAACCCCCGTCCCCCTGTCTCATGTCTTACTCCCTTGACAATATAAATTGTTCTTATTATAATATCGAATAACGATATCGAAATGCGATAAAGAAGGTGTTTTTTTATGAAAGAAAAAATCTTGCGCCGGCTGTTCCTCGGTTTTATCCAGGTTCATATTCTATATCATGCCCAAAAAGAACCTGTATACGGTACTTTCATGATCGATGAGCTGAAGAATCACGGATATGACATTAGTGCAGGCACTTTATACCCGATTATAAATAACCTTGCGGAAGCAGGGTTGCTGAAAAAAACCGATAGGGTAATTAAAGGTAAGGTGCGCAAGTATTACACGATAACCCCAGCTGGAACAAATGTGTTAGCTGAGGCGAAAGAAAAAGCGGAAGAATTGCTCAGGGAAATCCGTGAGAACTGATTAGCAAGTAAAGGGTGAGGAAATGTTCAGGTTAAATAATGTCAGGTACCAGGATATCATCAAGGTTGAAGCTCTCTACATTCAAGAAGGTGAAACCACCTGTGTTGTTGGTGAAAGTGGTGGAGGGAAAACTACTTTTTTAAAGCTGCTCAACCACCTGGCTGATTATGAGGAAGGCATAATTACTTACCAGGGGGAAGATTTGTACAGCCTTGATGCTGTTTTGTTAAGGAGAGAGGTAATACTCCTGCCACAGGTTCCGGTTATATTTCCGGGAAATGTAAGGGATAATCTTCTGATTGGCCTGAAGTTTTCAAAAAAGAGCCTGGTAGATGACAGCAGGCTCCTGGAGGAATTAGTTAAGGTAGGTCTGCAGAAATCTCTGGACGTTGATGCAGAGGAGCTGTCCGGCGGTGAAAAGCAGCGCCTGGCTTTGGCCAGGGTTATGCTAATGGAACCAAAGGTGCTGCTGCTTGATGAACCTACATCAGCTTTAGATGAAGAAACTGAGGAGAAAATAACAGCATATATTAATAATCATATTCTTAATAGTTCAGTTACCCTGGTTATGGTAACTCACTCAAAAAAACTGGCCAGGGAAATGGGTAAAAAAATAGTGACTATTAATAATGGTACGGTAACAGCTGTCGAGGAGGTGGCCTGAGGATGGATGAGGTAATACAAATTGGACCCTGGCGGCTGTTGTCAGCTTATGTGTTTGTTGTTCTCCTTCTGGTCCTGGTCAGGTGGCAGGGTATTGACAGGGAAAAAGAGATAATTATTTCAACCATCAGGATGACCCTGCAGCTGCTTGTTATGGGCTATATCCTGGTCTATATTTTTGACCAGAGCAGCCTTTATGTCACTTTGCTGGTATTTACGGTGATGATTTTCTTTGCCATCCGTAATATTTTTGCCCGGGTTAAAGTGAAAGTTAATAGAAAACTGCGCATTGTGATCATGGGCTCAATGATCGCAGGGACAGTCATGACGACTTTCTATTTTCTGCTGTTGGTGATAAGTATTCAGCCCTGGTACGACCCGCGTTATTTCATACCCATTGCCGGCATGATTATTGGCAATTCAATGACCGGGGTTTCACTTGGGGTTGAAAGGCTGGTCGGAGAGATGAAAGGTAAAAAACAGTTGATTGAAGGGGCACTGATGCTTGGTGCCACACCAAGGGATGCAACTATTGCCATAATTAAAGACGTTTTTACTTCTGCCATTATGCCAACTATAAATTCGATGGTTGGGATGGGCATCATATTTTTACCGGGGATGATGACCGGTCAGATATTAGCTGGCATGTCGCCCCTTATCGCCATTGAATATCAGATTGCCATCATGCTTGGTATCCTGGGCAGTGTTTCAATAACCCTGTTTCTTTTTACTCACTTTGGCTATCTTACCTTTTTTAACAGCAGAAGCCAGTTGAATGTTAAAAACCAGCAAAACAATATTAAGCAGTAAAATTGCCGGCAGCAAAATTAGGGGTCAGGTCTTGAATTATCACTATTTTGCAGTTGTTTTCTCAGTTCTAAGTAAAAACTTATATTTCAAGACCTGACCCCATTTGTTCCCACTCAGTTCTAAGTAAAAACTTATATTTCAAGACCTGACCCCATTTGTTCCCAGATCCAATTAAGAATAACATTTTAAGCAGGTTGCTGGCCGAAAATATTGCAGTCCCTTTAACTGTATTGTTTTTATGTTAGAATTAATTGGTCGGGAGGTATAATACAAATGGCCACTTCAAAATTAAACCAATATCTAAAAACAGCGGAAAAGGCAGCTCTCAAGGCTGCGGACCTGATATTAAAACACAGGGGAAGTGCTGTTAGTTCAGAAAAATCTTTAAACAATCTTGTCACAGAGGCTGACTATAAAGCACAGGAAGCAATTATTGAAGTGATTTCTGAAAGTTATCCTGACCATAGCATAATTGCTGAAGAAAAAGATCTGACAGCAAACGTGGATTCTGAAAATCTATGGATTATCGATCCTCTGGATGGGACTAACAACTTTGCCCACAACATTCCCCATTATTGCATTTCGCTTGCTTTTGCCCAGATTGGTCGGGTTATGACCGGCGTTATTTATGACCCTGAACGTGATGAAATGTTTGCGGCAATTCGGAATGAAGGAGCTTGCTTGAATAAATCGCCAATCAGCGTCTCCAGGACAAAATCTTTGCAAGAATCAGTTGTGGCTACCGGGTTTTACTATGATCGGGGTATTATGATGCGCAAAACCCTCCAAAGTATTGAAAACCTCTTTGATAATAATATCCACGGTATCCGCCGCTTTGGCAGCGCAGCTCTTGACCTCTGCTGGGTAGCCTGCGGCCGCTTCGATGCCTATTTTGAATATAACTTATCTGTTTGGGATTTTGCCGCCGGAATGCTTATTTTAAGAGAATCCGGGGGAAAGATAAATGACCAAAAAGGTGAGGAAATTAATCTTAACAGTACCGGCATAGCTGCTTCAAACGGCAATTTCCACGAGCATTTTCTTAAAGTTGTCAGCTGGAACGATTGAAATATTGATGCACAGCTAACCACTTTACTGCTCATAACTAGTCTAGGGGTCGTCTAGGGGTCAGGTCTTGAGTGCGCCAAGCGAAGCTTGGCAGTTTTTGCCGGTGAGAGTCCGGATTAGGCAAAGGGTAGCCACCAGCCTAACACCTATACCACATTCAGGAGGGTAA
>PWSG01000096.1 GCA_003564055.1 Syntrophomonadaceae bacterium | reverse complement strand
TTATAATATTCCGCAGCCGCTGCTTGACAGGATGGAACTTATCCATATACCCGGTTACACGGAAGAAGATAAGGTAGAAATTGCCCGCCAGTATCTAATTCCCAAACAGTTAAAGGAACATGGTCTAACCGAAAAGAACCTGGAAATATCAGAAGGAACGGTTAGACGCATAATTCGTGAATATACCCGCGAAGCGGGGGTGCGTAACCTGGAGCGCAGCATATCAGCCATCTGTCGTAAAGTTGCCAGGGAAGTAGTCAAAGACCGGGATAAGTATATTAAACTAACCAGGCAGAACCTGCAAAAATATATGGGTATTCCCCGTTACCGTTATGGAGCAGCTGAAAAACATGATGAAATAGGTGTTGCTACAGGCCTGGCCTGGACTGAAAGCGGTGGAGACCTGCTTTCAATTGAAATCACCCTGATGAAAGGTAAAGGTAAAATGACCCTTACCGGCCAGCTTGGTGACGTAATGCAGGAATCAGCCAAAGCGGCAATGAGTTATATTCGGTCGCGGGCTGAATCTTTAGGTTTGGACGAAAACTTCTACGAAGACATAGATATTCATATTCATGTTCCTGAAGGGGCAATTCCCAAGGATGGTCCGTCGGCGGGGATTGCCATGGCGACTGCTCTTGCTTCAGCCCTGACCAGGATGCCGGTAAGAAACGATGTGACCATGACCGGGGAAATAACCCTGCGCGGTCGTGTCCTTCCGGTAGGGGGAGTAAAGGAAAAAATGCTTGCTGCGCACCGTGCGGGAATCAAGTACATGCTAATGCCGGCGGAAAACCGACGCGATTTAAGTGACATCCCTCAGAATGTGAAACGGAAAGTAGAAGTGATCATGGTGGAGCATATGGACGAGGTGCTTGAAATGGCGCTGGCTAAACCGGAGGCCGAGCAGGACAGCGACAGCAAGACAAGAGCAATTAAGGAAAATGAACTTGAACTGCCCGAAGGTCGCCAGGATACCGATTCTCCTGTTCAGCATTAGGGGACTGCGGCTTATAATTTTGAAGTTTGTTTTAATGCCAGCTCCCGGGTTACGGCTTATTACTTTAAAGTTTGGCTGGCAGTACGGCTGTAGGGGCACGGCGTACCGTGCCCGCTTTGAATGGCGTAACCTCCTTTAAAAGGATGGATAAATGAAAATCAAACAGGCATCATTAGAAGCCGCGGCTTATATAGTAAGCGACTTCCCAAACTGGGATTATCCCGAATTTTCGTTTATCGGGCGCTCCAATGTTGGCAAATCTTCTCTGTTAAATAAATTGATCGGCCGTAAAAACCTGGCTCGGACCAGTTCTACGCCTGGCAAAACCAGGGGCATTTATTTTTACCTTTTAAATGAAAGAATCTGTTTTGTTGATCTTCCCGGATATGGTTACGCAAAAGTTTCAAAAAAAGAACGGGAACGCTGGGCTCCGATTATCGAAGATTACCTGGGTGCCAGGGTTAACCTTCGCGGCTGTCTGCATTTAATCGACTGCCGCCATGAGCCTACAGAATCCGATCAGTTAATGTCCGACTGGCTGCGCGCACATACTATCCCTACCATAACCATAGCGACAAAAGCGGACAAGCTCTCACGCGGAGCATTAAACAAACAGCTGACAGTAATTCGTAAAGGTCTTAATTTTTTTGAAGATGATCTGCTGCTGCCTTTTTCTGCTAAAACAGGCTCCGGCCGGGATGAAGTTTGGAAGGCAATTAAAGGGCTGATTTGAAGTGCAGGAGGCAGGGTTCAGGAGGCAGGAATTAGAATGCAGGAGCCAGGAGGCATAATGCAGGATTCAGGAGGCAGGGTTCAGGAGGCAGGATACAGAATCCAGAAGAATGAAGCTGTTTTCCTAACAGGTAAGGATAGTAACTAATAGTTACTGTCTAAACATTTTTTCGGTTTCTATTCTAACTACTGAATCCTGACTACTAACTCCTGACTTCTGCCTCCTGATTACCAAACTACTACAATCGGAGGTTTTATTATGCCTGTAGCTGGTGTTGACGTTGGTTCCCTAACGGCAGAAGTTGTTTTACTCGATAAGGGGGAAATAATGCACTATGTGATTATACCCACCGGGGCAAATAGCAAAACTGCCGCAGAAAAAGCGATGGATAAAGCTCTTGAAGAAATGGGCCTCACGCGCGCTTCTTTAAAATATGTAGTGGCGACAGGTTATGGACGGGTAAGTATAGATTTTGCCGATAAGAGGATTACCGAGATAACCTGCCATGGCCAGGGGGCTTATTACTTGAACCCGGGGGTGCGCACGGTAATTGATATCGGTGGCCAGGACAGCAAGGTAATCAGATTAAATGATAAGGGTAAGGTTTTAGACTTTGCTATGAACGATAAGTGCGCTGCCGGAACCGGGCGCTTTTTGGAAGTGATGGCTCAGGCGCTTGAAGTAGAATTAGACGGACTTGCAGAACTAAGCGATCAGGCTCAAAATACTGTATCGATCAGCAGTATGTGCACCGTATTTGCCGAATCGGAAGTAGTTTCTTTAATTGCCCGGGGTCTGCCACGTGAAGACATTGCCCGCGGTCTGCACCAGTCAATTGCCGACCGTACTGCAGGAATGGTTCACAGGATCGGTCTTGAAGAAGCGGTAATGATTACAGGTGGGGTTGCTAAAAACACAGCGGTTGTCAGGGCCTTAAATGAAAAACTGAAAACTGATCTTATTGTTCCCGAAGAGCCGCAAATTGCAGGTGCTTTGGGCGCTGCCCTGCTTGCGGCGGAAGAAATAAAGTCGTAATGAAAATTTATTTTACTGCTTATACCCGGTTTTGGAAACCCTTTTCTTTGTGAATAGTTTTAGGGGCTTTTTCGGGCAGAATGGTTTTTCACAATTTCCTAAACCGGTTTTGATTTACAAGCACCATAAGCAAGACAAAAATTGCCTTTATTATCTTGGCAGGGGATAACTATGAAATTGGCGTACGGCCATGAAAACTTGACCTTAAAGCTGCCTCCGAATACACCCTTTAGAAGTTTGCAGCCAAGGCCGACTGTCTCTCTTCACGATCCGGGAAAAAAAATAACAGAAGCCTTGCAAAAGCCGATTGCCTCCCTGCCGCTGCGAGAAATTGTGCAGACGGGAGAAACTGTATGTCTTTTAGTTAACGATTCGACCAGGCTCGCT
>PWSG01000041.1 GCA_003564055.1 Syntrophomonadaceae bacterium | reverse complement strand
TTGAGCACTACCGGGATTATTACCGGGAAAAGGGGATTTACGAAAACCGGCTTTACCCTTCAGTAACTAAAATGCTCGAGGCTTTTGCCAAAAATGGAGCAAAGCTGTTTATAGCTACCTCCAAGCCAACCGTTTTCGCGGAAAAAATTCTAAAGCACTTTGCTATTGATAATTTTTTTGAAGTTATTGCCGGTAGCAATTTAGATGGGACCCGGGTGGAGAAAAAAGAAGTGATCGGTTATGTTTTGAAAAATGCCGTCAATGCCGATAAAAGTGAAACGGTAATGATCGGCGACCGTGAACACGACATAAAGGGTGCACACAGTCTAGAACTTGACTCCATTGCCGTTACCTACGGTTACGGATCGCTTGCAGAACTTAAAACCGCCAAACCAACCTATATTGTTCACTCGGTAGATGAATTAAGTAAACTCCTGCTGCAGTAGCAGTTATTGTTTTGTCTTAGCCTATTGCCCTGTTGAATGATAAGCGGCGCCAAGGGGACGGTTTAACGTCTAAACGCAACATATTAGCCCCTTAACTCTAAACTTCTGCTCAAATTTGGCAAGGCTTTTTTGAGCGATCCCGCAAACGCCGATGTACACTATGTTTATAAAGGACCATTTTGAAAACCAACTTGTATAGCACCGGTTTGTCCGGGTTAGGCTTAGTAGTTAAATTTTTTTAAGGTAAAGCAGCCTATTCTTTTGGTATGGTGAACTCCCAGGCACAATAACTGTCTTCAGGGTGATCGTCGGGCGGGCAGTGCAGGCACCTGGTTTGGATCCGGGGATCTATGGCAGCCGCAAAACCACTGAATTCTACCAGGCCCACGGGACGGCAGGGAAACTCAGCCATGTTTTTATTTTTACGGGCCGTTTGCACGCGGCAGCTTACCATGCGGAATATTAAGGTATTTTCATCAGGCTCTGTTATTTCCTGGGTGTTGATCAAGCTATAGAGGCGGTAATTAAGAGCTTCTTTGAGCGCAGGAAGGCCGCCGCCCGGTTCAAGGTTTAAAAAATTCATAATTCTGCGGGCTTCCAGGACGGTGAACTTTTCCCAGGCTCCTGCATCCAGTTTTATGGCCTTTTCCATGCCATATTCTTTCTCAACCTGCTGAAACCAGAGGCCATCATGGGCCAGCCAACGTTTAGCAAAGTCTTTCAACAGGCACTCCAGTTGTTCACGACTTAGTTTATCAAGGTCCACTTTTTTTAAACCTTCCTTCCATAGTTATGAATATAATTATTCCCTGCTTAAAACTTCAAAGGGGACCTCTATATTATAGCAAATCCCTGCCCGGGCATATAACATGCGCCGGTGCTATAAAATATTTGATTGCTTCTCAGTATAAACTGAACCATTAAGCTTGCCGCGTTCCAAAGCCTGCCGGAAAGTCCTTAAACTGCTCCATAACAGGTAAGCCGCTAAAGCGAATGAACCGAGAAGGTCAATGTAGCGGGTTACAGGATGCCCGGGTATAATAGCTACAGCGCTAAGGGCAATGATTACGGAAAGGTCAACAAAAGCCTTTGCCCTGTAGAGCTGCCTCTGGGCATCAATAATAGAGCTGTACTGTTCATGGTTTAAGCGAGAATAACGTCTCCAGAACCAGCTGTTTACGATCATGCCAAGCGTGGCAATGACCAGCCCCGGATAAACATTTCCGCCGGGTTCAAAAACACCGATACGGGAAATTGCCAGCGCCAGCATAACAAAAGCAGAAACGCCAAGGGCGGCAGAAACACACAAACCAGATATTTTTTCCATTTCGGCCTTCTTCTCAGGCCTAAGCCCTCTATTGCGGGCCAGGTAGCGGAAAACCCACCAGGAAACAAATAGCGCTACCAGTTCTGTCGACCGGCGGATAAAATCAGCCAGCTGTGTTGTCGAAGTGCTCATGATGACGGCAAAGCCGGTAGCTAAAGGCCCCCACATGCTGAGGAGAAGTGCGACCAGCAGGGTTTTTTCCCGACTATCAGATTGTGACTGAGAAAAATTATTCATTCTACCAACCCAATATATAAAAAAGGTAAATTAGGGGCATAATTGAAAAAGCAGCGGAAAGGGGCACAGTCAGGGTATCAATACCCCGCCTTGAAAACAGCTCGATAATTCCGCACAGTGGCGCTACTACCAGGGCGATTAGTAAGCTAACATACCAGGATTGGCCTCCATAGATGAAAAGTGTAAAAAAGATAGCCAGCGCTGCAAAAATTGCCATGGCTAAAGTACCTTCAAAGGTTTTACCCACATCAATCAGGTAGTGGAATATACGACGGCGGCCAAAGGCTTTTCCAATTAAGGCAGCAGCTGCATCCCCGAAGCCCCAGGCCATTATTGCGACCGCTATAACATAGCGCCAATCGATGCCGAACAGCCCCCAAAAAATTGCTATTAAAAGCGCAAAAGAAAGCTGGACATATACAAGCTGTTTTCTCAGCTCGCCTCCCTTTGATGTCCTGTCGACAAATGTTCTTTTGTACCAGGCAGTTCTTTCCAGCATCATTAGTAGAGGGTAAGCTACTATTACCAGTAAAAATGCTGCGGCAATAGCTATATACCAGGAGCTGAACAGCTCGAGCAGAAGAAATATTGACAGGCTGTATACTACATGCTGGATTTTTCTAACCAGCTCTGTCGGCACGCCCAGCTTAACTTTTAGCAGGGTTGGAAGCAGGGCAGTAAATAACAGGTAATACACAAGTAAAATTCCTGCTCCCATAAGATCATTTAGCATCATTTTGCCTCCTCATGGTCTTTTATTGCAGTTCGAGTTAGGGAAAAATTATCAGAAACCCTTGAAAACAGGTTAATAAAAAAAGTAATTTCTTCTCCAGATACTCCCTGCGCTGCAATAGAATATACTTCATTATAAACGTGCTCAACTTTAGGCTTGATCTCCTTAGCCTTTTCAGTAAGCAAAATCCGGCTGGCCCTTCTGTCGCTTGAATCTTTATTTCTTCTTATATATCCTTTTTTCTCTAAAGACTTAATAGCCCGTGATACTGCAGGTTTGCTGATATCGAGCTCTTCTACAATATCTTCCTGTCTCACTTCATCTTTCTGCGTAAATAGATGCAGTAAAATGTTTCCTTCAGAGCTGCTTAGCTCTAAAGACCTCAGCCCCTCATTTACCATTTTTCTCGATGTACGG
>PWSG01000257.1 GCA_003564055.1 Syntrophomonadaceae bacterium | reverse complement strand
CTGATGCGATGAATAATAGCATGATTATAAGCCAGAAGGGCTGCATGCCTTCTGTAAACCCGGCCAGAACTGATGAGAGATGATCCAGACTGCCCGTATACTCCAGGACCTGTCCGATGCCCAGCATCGCCCCCAGGAAAAATACTATTTTCAAATCGATGCATTTATATGCATCCGGCAGCTTTAAGATTCCGGCAAAGACCATCAGCAGCGCTGCCCCGCCGAACCCGTAAGCAGGATGCAGCAGGCCTGTACTGACCGCTGCAATAGCCAGGATTAAGACGAGCAGGGTAAGTTGTTTTTTCCTGGTTGAAAGCGGCGCAAAAGTTTTTTCTTCATATAGATCAGATTCAGCCTCAAGCGGTTCAGTTTTCCGACCTTCCAGGTTTTCTTTTTTATAACCGCAATTTCCGTCTGCCGCTCCAGTGCCGGGAGTAATTCCACAAGTTTTGCAAATCAGCCAGGTAAGCATCGCTACAGCAAACATGGCCAATCCGTGGGGAGCATAATCAAACATTCTAAATGACTGTCCCGTTGCCGAAACCATGTGCGAGGCAATTATTATATTTGGCGCACTGCCAATCAGGGTAATTGTTCCGCCTATAATTGAGAACATGGCCAGCGGCATCCCGAAAACACCCGGTGACTGGCCGGCTCTTCGGGCCATCCTGACGGCAGTAGGCAGCATCAGGCCCACAGCGCCGACGTTGTTCATAATTGTTGATAGAATTGCGCTGACTGAAGAAAGGCTAATAACCTGACCCTTCGTGCTTTGGACCCGGCTGGCCAGGGTTTGCCCCAGACCCTGCAGCAGGCCGGAATTAATCAAGCCCTGGCTGATGAAAAAGACGGTGATAATTGTAGCCAGGGCCGGGTGCCCGAACCCGGAAAATACAATTTGGGGGGGGGCGATGCCCGATATGCCCAGAAAAAGCAGGCCGGTAATAGCGATTATGTCTATTCTAAACCGCCCTGAAGCTATGGCAGCCAGGACTGCAACCAGTACTGTCCAGGAAAAAATTTGCTCTATCCCAATATTTCACCCCACTTAGCATTAACTCTAATTATTATTATATATCAAGGTTTTAATTATATAAAGGCGGTATGAGAATAATTATTTACAGCGCGCAGCTGGCTAAAGCAAGGTTTCTTTACAGCACTTTGTGAAACACCAGTTTTGTCTTGATCTTAAAAAGATAAATAAGATATAATTGGTCATATTAGTAGAAGTTGTATGTTTGCGTTCTGTAATTACAAGCATTAATAAAAACTAATAGGAGTTGGATTGCTTTCTAATGCAGCTTACCAGGCAAACCGAATATGCAATAAGAACCTTGATTGAACTGGTCAAGACGCCTGAAGGAACCATGGTTAACAGCAAATCAATAGCGGAAAAGCACAACCTGCCGGAAAAATTTCTTAATAAAACTATTCAAATACTTGTCCGGGCGGGTATGGTTGAAACGAGGCGCGGCATGCAGGGTGGAATCCGTCTGGCGGTTTCGCCTGATTCGGTTACCATAGCCGACGTTTTAGCCGCCATAGAAGGCAAATTAGCTTTAAACCCATGTCTTGGCAGTGGTCACCATTGTGAAAATCAATCTGTATGTCCGGTGCGACAAGTATTACAGCGGACCCAGGAAGCGATTCTTGCCGAATTAAGCAAAGAGACTCTTGCCGACCTGGCGAAGGGAGATGTTTTTTCTGAGTAAATAGCAGCGAATTAAGACCTGCCTGAGAAGATAAGCCACAAAGAATTATCAAGGACGAATTAAATAGGAGGGTTTTTAATGTTTTGTAATCAGTGTGAACAGACAGCAAAAGGAGAAGGATGCACAGTAAAAGGTGTCTGCGGGAAGCCCCCCGAGGTAGCTGCCCTGCAGGACCTGCTTGGCCACGTCTTAAAAGGACTTGCCCTATTTGCTAAAGAAGGGCGGAGAGTCGGGGTTGTTGATGAAAAAGTTAACAGGTTTACTGCAGAGTCACTATTTTCTACCCTGACCAATGTCAACTTTGATGCAGACCGTTTTGAATCATTTATAAATGAAGCAGTTGCTATCAGAGATAAAATTAAAGATAAGGTGCAGAATGCAGGAGGCAAGGTTGATTTTTCTCAACCTGTTGCCAGCTTGCAGCCTGCGGGAGATTTGCAATCTTTGATCAGCCAGGCAGAAAAACTTGGTCAACCCTGGAACAATGAGATGCCGGAAGATATAGTTTCACTTCAGCAGACCCTCTATTTTGGCATGAAAGGAGTATCTGCATACGCTCATCATGCCTCAATACTGGGCAAGGAAGATGATCAGGTTTATGCATTTTTACATGAAGGGCTGGCTGCCTTAACCAACCCGGGCCTTTCTCTCGATGACTGGCTTGGGTTGGTCTTGAAGTGCGGTGAAATAAACCTGAAAACTATGGAGTTGCTTGATGCAGCGAACACCGAGGCATACGGAAACCCCGTGCCGACAGAAGTTCCACTCGGTCATAAAGCAGGAAAATGTATCCTGGTCTCGGGCCATGACTTGCATGACCTGAAACTGATCCTGGCACAAACCGAAGGTAAAGGGATTAATGTCTATACCCACGGTGAAATGCTGCCGGCGCATGGATACCCAGAACTTAAAAAGCATGAACATCTTTACGGTAACTTTGGCACAGCCTGGCAGAGGCAGCAAAAAGAATTCCCCGAGTTTCCAGGGCCAATTGTAATGACCACTAACTGTATTCGGGAACCACAAGAGTCATACATGGCTTCCATTTATACCCGTGAAATGGTTGGCTGGCCGGGCGCAGTGCATATTGAAGGAGACGACTACAGCGAAGTTATAGAAAAGGTTCTTTCAATGCCCGGCTTTTCTGATGATCAGGATAAGGGAAAAGTAACGGTGGGATTCGGGCATGATGCAGTTCTTAATGCAGCTGATAAGGTTATAGATGCTGTTAAGAGTGGTGCATTGAAGCATATCTACCTGGTGGCCGGCTGTGATGGTGCAAAGCCGGGACGTAATTATTACACCGAATTTGTAGAAAAAGCTCCTTCCGATACCCTGATTCTGACCCTGGCCTGTGGCAAGTATCGTTTTTATGATCGTGATCTGGGCACCCTTGGCGAGCTACCCAGGCTGTTGGACATGGGCCAGTGCAATGATGCCTACTCGGCAAT
>PWSG01000329.1 GCA_003564055.1 Syntrophomonadaceae bacterium | reverse complement strand
TTACAGGGGAGGCATTCCCATCCTGGGCATCTGTTACGGCATGCACCTTTTGGCCAAAGAACTCGGCGGCGAAGTAGTAAGAGGCAGCCGCTCGGAGTTTGGCCGCACTTCATTTGAAATTGTTGAAAAAGAACCTCTTTTTAAAGATGAAGATTTCCTGGATCCTGAATGCTGCTGTGCCTGGATGAGTCATCAGGACGAAGTGCTTAGGCCGCCTGCCGGCTTTGATGTGCTGGCAAGGACAGAAAATAGTACTATGGCAGCAATTGGCGATCGGGAAAACAGGATATATGGCCTGCAGTTTCATCCCGAGGTGTTCCATACCCCGGGAGGCAACAATGTACTAAAAAGATTCCTCTTTGATGTTTGCGGCTGCAGTAAAACCTGGTCTCCGCGCAGCTTTGTAGAAGATGCTGTCGATAAAATAAGGCAGGTTGTCGGAGAATCTGAAAGGGTAGTATGTGCTCTAAGCGGCGGAGTAGATTCATCCGTTGTCGCATTTCTGCTTGACCGGGCCCTTAAAGAAAGGGCAGTTTTTATCTTTGTCGATCACGGCTTGCTCCGACTTGACGAAGCGCAGCAGGTGATAAAGCTATACAGCGAAAAGCTAAAGGGTAAGTTTATTCATGTCAATGCAGAGAAAATGTTTTTGGAGGCGCTGGCAGGAGTAACTGATCCGGAAGAAAAAAGACGGATTATCGGGGCCGAGTTTATAAGAGTTTTTAAAGAAAAAGCCCTTTCTATGGGTGATATAACTTATCTTGCCCAGGGTACTATTTATCCCGATGTAATTGAAAGCGGTACAGTTAACGGCGCCGCAGTGATCAAGTCGCACCATAATGTCGGCGGACTGCCCGCAGAACTTGGTTTTGATTTAATCGAGCCGCTTCGCGAACTGTTTAAAGATGAAGTGCGCCTGGTCGGAGCCGAACTTGGACTGCCTGATTCAATATTAAAAAGACAGCCTTTTCCCGGTCCTGGCCTTGCGGTGCGCATTATAGGCGATATTACCGCTGAAAAGCTCTCTCTATTGCAGAAGGCCGATGCCATCTTCAGGGAAGAACTATATAATGCAGGTTTGAGTGATAAAATGTGGCAGTATTTTGCCGTGCTTACAGATGTGAAAGTGGTGGGAGTAAAAGGTGACGACCGCCATTACGGACCTGTAATTGCCCTTAGAGCCGTGGTTTCAGAAGATGCCATGACTGCAGACTGGGCCCGCCTCCCTTACAAATTGCTTGATAAAACCTCGCTGCGCATAACCGGTGAAATACCTGATGTTGCCAGGGTGGTTTATGATATTACCTCCAAACCACCGGGCACCATCGAATGGGAGTAACAGCAGGGGCTGTTATTTTTATCATGTTTTTAAGGTTTTACCGGCTCCGGTATTAGACGTCAGAAGGAAGAGTTCAGAAGCCAATTACTTAAGGCGATCGAACCTTCCCCGTTGGTAAAGCACAGCGCCTGAAGGATAGATATTAGGCTGTGCAGGTATGTTTCTTTTATAATTCCCTGCAGATATTAATAAAGAATTGATGTACTCTTAAGTCTTCAGTTAGCTCGGGATGAAAAGAGGTAGTAAGAAGGCTGCCCTGCCTGGCGGCTACAATGCCTTCCGGTATTTCGGCCAGGGTTTCAACTTCTGCCCCGGGGTTTTTAATAATTGGAGCGCGGATAAAGACCGCTGTAAGCGGGGTATTTAATGTTTTGAAATCAAGCTCTGTTTCAAAGCTTTCCCTCTGGCGCCCGAAGGCGTTGCGCTTAACGGTAATATCCATCAAACCAAGCTTGGGCTGCCCTTTGCAGCCGTCAATGATATTTTTTGCGAGCAGGACCATTCCGGCGCATGTACCGAAAACGGCCAGGCTCCCCTGCCGGTTTCTTTCCCGGATCAGGTCAGCGAGGCCGAAAGTTTCTATTAACTTTCCAATGGTTGTGCTTTCTCCGCCGGGGATGACTAAACCGCTTACACTTTTTAAGCTTTCCCGATTTTTTACAGCGACTGCATTAACACTGCAGCGTTCAAGGTGCCTGATATGTTCCGTTACGGCGCCCTGGACAGAGAGAACTCCAATTTTCATTTCTTAAATTCCCCGTTCCTGCATTCTGTCGGCTTCGGTTAGTGATGATATTTCCAAACCGGGCATGGCATCGCCCAGTTTTCTTGATACTTCAGCCAGTACTTTTGGATCATCATAGTGCAGAGTAGCTTTAACAATAGCTTCTGCTACAAGCTGTGGTTTTTCCGACTTAAATATGCCTGAGCCGACAAAAATACCGTCGGAGCCTAACTGCATCATTAAAGATGCATCTGCAGGTGAGGCTATGCCTCCTGCCGCAAAGTTAACTACGGGCAGACGCCCCGCGCTGCGCACTTCCTTTAAAAGCTCCAGCGATACACCCATATCCCTGGCTAAAACTACCAGCTCGTCATCAGCCTTACCGATTACCTGGCGGACCTGGTCCATAACCTTGCGCATGTGGCGGACAGCTTCAACCACGTTGCCTGTTCCCGGTTCACCCTTGGTCCGGATCATGGCCGCCCCTTCGGAAATGCGGCGCAGGGCTTCACCTAAGTCCCTGGCTCCGCAGACAAAAGGAACTTTGAATAGATGTTTATTTACATGGTATTCTTCGTCAGCAGGGGTGAGCACTTCGCTTTCGTCGATATAATCAACCCCGAGTTCTTCTAATATCTGGGCCTCGGCAAAATGACCAATTCTTACCTTGGCCATAACCGGGATTGTAACTGTGTCCATAATGCGCATTATCATTTCGGGTTCGGCCATCCTGGCCACACCACCGGCCGCCCTTATATCGGACGGAACACGTTCTAAGGCCATTACAGCAACAGCTCCAGCTTTTTCAGCAATCCGGGCCTGTTCGACGTTGGTGACATCCATGATCACGCCGCCTTTTTGCATTTGAGCCATACCTTTCTTAACCCGAAAAGTACCCTGTTCCTTCATTGCAAAAACTCCTCTCTAAAATCATGGTTGTTATTTGTTAGCCGGCCGTACCGGCAATCCTTTTGAAGCGAGATAATCCTTAATCTCGGTGATAGTGAAGGTGCCGTAGTGCAAAATTGATGCTGCCAGGACGGCGTGAGCGTTGCCTTTGGTTAAAGCATCATACAGATGCTCTAATGTGCCCGCTCCGCCCGAGG
>PWSG01000228.1 GCA_003564055.1 Syntrophomonadaceae bacterium | reverse complement strand
TGCGAGCTTTGTTTTATAAAAAGTTTCAATGTAGCTATAGTTTAATTCTTAAAAATGAGGTCATTAGGATGCGAGTGCTATTTATTGGTGATATAGTTGGAAAAGCTGGCCGGAATTGTTTGGAGAATTACTTACCCGAATTTATTAAGAAAAACAAAATAGAATTTACCGTTGCCAACGGTGAGAATGCTGCCGGTGGCGCAGGAATGACGCACAATGTTTATATTGAGTTAAGGAACATGGGTATTGATGTTATAACCGGTGGCAATCATATATGGGATCAAAAAGATGTTTTGAACTTTATCGATAAGGAACCGGGAATTATCAGGCCGGCAAACTATCCGCCGGAAACAACTCCCGGGCAGGGATCAGTGATTATAAATCCTTTAAATGACGGGCCCGGCATAGCTGTTTTGAATTTGATGGGCAGGGTGTTCATGAGAAATATTGACTGTCCCTTTCAGGTTGCTGACAGGGAAATATTATTATTAAAAGAGAAAACAAATACAATTATTGTTGATTTTCATGCGGAGGCAACATCTGAAAAGCAGGCCCTGGGCTGGTACCTTGACGGCCGGGTTAGCGCAGTTCTTGGCACGCATAGTCATATACAGACGGCAGATCAAAGAATTCTCCCAGGAAAAACAGCTTACATTACAGATGTTGGAATGGTCGGACTTTACAATTCAATCCTGGGAGTAGATATAGAAGGTCCAATGAAACGATTCCTCACACAAATGCCGCATAAGCTTACAATTTCAGAAGGCAAGAAAGTTTTTAACGGTGTAATTGTTGATATAAATGAAAAAAACGGAAGCGCTGCAGCTATTGAAAGAATTTATGATATAAAATAACCGCAAGTATCATATAATTCATATAATTCTGGCAGGAGTTTTGCTGACAATAGCGAATACTTTAATAAAATCCGCTAAAGGAGGCACATATTAATGGAAGTATTAAAAGTCTCAGCAAAATCTAACCCTAATTCTGTAGCAGGAGCACTTGCAGGCGTTCTCAGGGAACGGGGGGGAGCTGAAATTCAGACGATAGGAGCCGGCGCTTTAAATCAGGCAGTAAAAGCAGTAGCGATAGCGAGAGGTTTTGTCGCTCCGGGTGGTATTGACTTAATCTGTATTCCAGCCTTTACGGATATCGAAATTGACGGTGAGGAAAGAACAGCGATAAAGCTGATTATTGAGCCTCGCTAGCATATTGGAAGCAGATAGTGGAGAAAACTTACACCCTCTTTACACTTTTTAAAAGAGGGTGTATTTTTTTAAAGCAGAGGAGAGCGGATCATGGATATGCAGAAAAAAGTCGATTTTCATATGCATAGTAATGCCTCAGACGGACTCTTCAGCCCGCAAAAACTAATCAAGATAGCTGCCGATGCAGGTCTTTCAGCAGCAGGTATTACCGATCATGAAACTATAAGCGGTTTGCCTGAAGGTTTTGAGGCAGCAAAAAAAATGGGGCTGGAATTTATTCCAGGTGTAGAGATTAGTGTTTTGGAGGAAGAACAGGAGATTCACATTCTTGGCTATTATCCTCGTAATTGCGGGCACTTAGAAGCTGCACTGGAGGAAATCAGGCATTACAGATTTAAACGTATGGAGTTAATCATAAACAGGCTTATAAAGCTTGGTTTTAAAATAAATTTTGAAGAAGTGCTGATTGAAGCCGGGGAAGCGGCACCGGGCAGGCTGCATTTAGCCAGGATTTTATTAAAAAAAAAGTATGTGCATACCCTCGCAGAAGCTTTTTCACTTTACCTGGGTCGCAATTGTCCTGCCTATGTTCAGCGAAAAACTCCTGCTCTTGAAAAGGTTATGGATTTGTTTCTTACGGTGGATGCAATACCGGTTTTGGCACATCCAGGCCAGTGCGGGAATAAAATTATTGAAAAATTGATCTGCTCAGGCTTAAAAGGTATTGAAGTATATCATCCTGATCACGGGAAATCACTGGCCAGGTTTTATAAAAAAATGGCAGAAGAAAAGAACCTTCTAATCACTGGAGGTTCAGATTTTCACGGTGATGATCGTAACCGGCCTGAATATCCTGCTCACCGCGCAGTGTCTTATTCATATTTGGAAAAGTTAAAAGAACATACTAAATGAATGCTCTGTTCGCTTAAAGCTTCAGGTAACCTGGTTAATCAAGGATGTTTTTGCTTAATGCGCGTTACCGGTTACCTGAAGCTTGCGCTCACTGATCGCTTAAGCGCAGAAGTGCTTACGTCTCAGGCTGCCACTGGAAATATTTTGCTGACTATTACCTGCTGGTGGTGTAAACTTAAAAAAGGTTTGAAGTTGGTAATGGGGTTAAAATAATTAAGGGCTAGCTTTTCTTTAAGTTAATAAAGTGATAAAATTTAGTATATGTTTTTTGGGGGGAATATTAAATGGAAAGCTTTGATTTTGCTTTAAAGGTTATGGTTATTGGCTTTAGTGTAGTAATTGTTACCCTTACCGGGCTTTACGTTATATTACTGATTTTTACGCGGATTTTTTATAAAAAAGCAGATTATAGACCTTTTAAAATAGCTTCTCCAGGCGCTGACCCACAAGGAGAAAGCGGTGAACTTCTTCAGGACAGACGCAAAGCGGCTGCGATCACTGCTGCTGTTTATCAGTATCTTATGGATCAAAAAAGTTTAACAGGCAGAAGTATTCTCAATATCGCGGTTCAGCCTTCAGGAAGCGCAGGCGAAGCCAGCTGGCATAGAGTCGGCAGAAAAGAACTTCTTGCCAAAAGGATGGAGTTAGAAAAGATAAGGAGGAAGAAAAAATTTGAAAACATTTAAAGTAACAGTTGACGGCCATTCTTACACGGTGCAGGTTGAAGAAATCTCAGAAGCAGGGAAAAAAGATGATTCTGGTAAAAAAGTTGAAAGCAAAGACTTACAGGTTTCGCAACCTCAGCAAAAAACAGAACCAGCCCCGGTTAAGCTGGAGGCAGATTCAGTTACTGCCCGGCCAGATACATCAACACAGCCTAGCGCAGGCGGGTCAAGCGTTAAAGCACCCATGCCAGGCTCAATTCTTGAAGTTAAAGTAAATGTTGGTGATGAAATAAAAGATGGAGACGTGCTAATGGTTTTAGAAGCGATGAAAATGGAAAATGAACTTACTGCGTCACAGGCAGGTACAGTAGCAGAGATTCTAGTTAAAAAAG
>PWSG01000012.1 GCA_003564055.1 Syntrophomonadaceae bacterium | reverse complement strand
GGCCTGGCAGAGTTCTGCCGCCATCTCAAAGTTCATGACATCGCCGGTGTAGTTTTTCACCAGGTGCAGAACACCCTTGCCGCCGTCTACGGCCTTGGTGGCCGCTTCCATCTGATCCGGAGTCGGAGAGGTGAAAACATCACCCGGACAGGCGGCGTCAAGCATGCCTTTTCCGACAAAACCGCCATGCATTGGCTCATGGCCACTGCCCCCACCAGATACCACACCGACCTTACCCTGTACCGGGGCGTCGGCACGCACAATGTAATGTGGTTCGTAGAAAACCTTAATGATGTCGCCATGTGCGGCTTGCATCCCTTCCAGTGACTCCCGAACAACATCTTCCGGCTTGTTGATGAGTTTCTTCATTCCCTTCTCCTTAGACGTGAGATTTCCTTCGCGTAAAATGTTACACCCCGTAGGCCCATCTCAGCAATGAAAAAAACCTGAAAAACGAACAATTGATGCTTGGTGGTGTGACGTTTGTTATGATTGCGCTGTATGTGGGCCTTCTCCATGCTATCTGCACGCCGGTTGTTAAAGCCCCTGCCCCTCACGGGCGTAGGAGGTGGCGTCCAGTGCCAGAAATGCCAACAGCGTCACGAGGATATAACAGACACCCAGCGCCAGGGCAACGTCAAAACTCTGAAAGCCAATAAGCCGGTACATTGCTATGGGAAATGTCACGATTTCTCCGCGACCAATGGTCAACACCGCCGAGAAGTCTGCCAGACTCAATGAGAAGGCAAAAATATATGAGTTCACCACGCCCCGCCAGAGCAAGGGAATTTCCAGGGTGAAGAGCCGTCTGACAAGGCCAGCGCCAAGACTCTCGGCGCTCTCACTGTAACGGATCGGCAGGGTTTCCATGGTGCTCCGAATACCGCGGAACACCAGAGGAAAGGACATAATGCTCTGGGTAAGAAGAACGAGAGTGAGAGGTGAAAAGGTGCCAAACCACAGCAGGCGCATACCCAGACTAAAGGTCACACTTGATACAGCCAGGGGTAAGGTGAAGAGCGTATCAAGATAGGCTACCTGCTTACCTCGTAGAACTCGGGCCGCGGCATACGCGCCAGCCGTGCTGAGTGCCGCCGAGACCAGCGCAATCTGGAGGCTGGTAAGCACCACCTCTGGAAACCCGGCCCGAATGATCTCGGCAATGTTGCGGTCGCCTATGTGCCCGACAAAAAGCGCCCTGTACGAAAGCAGGCTCCATTCGCCACCGGGCCGGAAAGAGCGGACGGCAATGGCCAGCAAAGGAGCAAACAGGAACAGCAGGATCACCAACCAGTACAGGAGACAGGTGAGGCGCAGCGCGGCCGACACCTCGCTCCAGGCGTATGCCCTGAAGCGCCGCCCGGCCTTGGTTACCGCTCGCCGCCGGTTGGAAACCCGTTGCAACAGATACACCGCTGTGCCACACACCACGATCTGGAGCAGCGCAAGCCCCCCGGCTGCGGTGAGGTTCAGGTGGGTGAACATTTCCTGATAAATGCGCACCTCAAGGGTGGCGTAGCGAACACCGCCAAAGATCAGCACAATACCAAAGCTAATAAAGCAGTACAGAAATATGATTGTGCCAGCGGCTAACAGAGACGGCAGCAGCAGTGGCAGGTAAAGGTAGCGGATCCGCGCCATGCGACTCTCACCAAGTGAGAGCGAAACCTCACGGTATCGGTCGTCAATGGCAAGCATCCCGGTAGATACAATTCGCAGCGCCACCGAGATGTTAAACATGACGTGTGCAATGATAATGCCGACAGGCGAGTAGACCATGGTGAGGTCCAACCCAAAGCCGCGTTGCAGCAGGACTCCGAGCACTCCGCTGCGCCCATAAAAGCTAATGACAGCCAGGATCACAATGAGGCTCGGCAGGACAAAGGGGAGCAGGGTGAGGCTCTGTACCAGTCGCTTGCCGGGAAACCTGACCTTGGCCAGGAAGAAAGCGCCGGGCAGGGCCAGGAGCAACGAAACAAGCGCCGAAACCGCCGCCTGCCCGGCAGAGAACCGCAGGCTCCGAAAGGTGCTTGGTCGTAAGAGTGTGGTGCGCACCCGGCCCGCCCACTCAAGCAGGCCGTGGTCAAGCACCCCGGCCCCAAGCACGCTTAGCACAGGGGGAAGCAATAGGGCGCCGAAAAGAAGCGCTATGAGTAGAGGGCCGACCGAGCGGCCGCGTGCCGTCATCGCATTACGTCTTCCCAGGCCTCAAGCCAGTCCGAGAAATTCTCAGCCACGTAGTCGGGGTCAAGGTGTACCGAGGTCTCGACTCTTGGGCCGGCAAGGAAGGCCTCCGGCAACTCTACCTCGGGATGTATGGGATACATGATCTGCGACAGCGCAATAAGGTCCTGGAACTCCGGCGACACTATGTAGTCAATAAGCCGCTCGGCATTCAGGCGGTTGGCCGCTCCGCGTACTATTCCGGCAACCTCAACCTGCAGGTAGGCGGCGTTGTCAAAGAGAAGTGCCCGGTAGCGGTCCGTGTCCTCAAACTCCCGGTGGTAGGCCGGGCTGGTTTCGTAGCTGAGCACTAGTGGAGCTTCCTGTTGGGTGTAGAGACCGTAGCCGTCGCTCCAGCTTCCGGTGACGGTAAGGATGTTCGGCTCAAGTTCGCGCCAGAAGTCCAGATATCCGTCCTCGCCGAACACCGCAATAGTGTACAGCAGGAAGTTGCGGCCGGGTGAGCTGGTGCCGGGATTCATGAGAACAATGCTGTTGCGCAGACGCGGGTCCAGCAGCTCGTTCCAGCTCTGCGGCGGGTCGCTCAGGAGTTCAGAGTCGTAGTTGAGGGTAATGTAGCCAAAGTCATACGGCACCACCAGGTCATCCGGGGCGATGTCTAACTCAGGGCGCACCAGCTCGATGTTTGCCGGGCGGTACGGTTCCAGCAGCCTGTCCGAGCGCAGCCGCGGGAGGTAGGTGCTGTCCAGACCAATGACTACATCGGCCCGCGGATTCTCCCGTTCAAGATACAGCTGGGTGTACACCGCGCCGGTGTCGCCAATGCGCTGCAGCTCAACCTCAACGCCGTACTCCTCAAGGAAGTGCTCGGCAATTGCGCGGCGGAGCGTTCCGGGCAAGGAGTCGTAGCCGTAGATGACCAGCTCGTCGGTCTCGACACGGCGTTCTTCAACCGGGGCGTGGGTAGCCTCACGCGCCCCACCGGCCGGTAGC
>PWSG01000014.1 GCA_003564055.1 Syntrophomonadaceae bacterium | reverse complement strand
GGGGAAAGAGGTTTTTCGCGGTGGGCTTTTTCCAGCTCGGTTAGCAGCTTATTTTCATATTCTTTCAATACTGTAGAAATAACATAGGCATCGCCCAACTTCTGAACAAGGGCCTGAGAGGCAAGTTCTTCAAGGATGGCATCTATTTTATCCCGGCCTAAACGGGTTTCCTTAGCCAGGCGCTTGCTGTCAGCAGTTTTTAGTTCTTCAAGTTTGCGCCGCACGAAAGCTAAATCGCCTCCAGCTGAGGGTGCCTTTTTAAGTTCCTGGAGCCGCTCAATTACTTCTTGGCGAAAGCGGCGGTGTTTTTCGGGGTATGGATCGAGAACTCTTCCACCCCCGATTGTTGTCATCGGCGAGTAGGAACGGATCACAAAAGGATCGCCGCGTTCAGCAACCAGGGGACGGTCAAGACGGCACTGGACAAGGGCGCTTTGCCCCGGTTTAAGCTCTTTTAAATCCAAAAGGTGAAGCCTCGCTACAGCACGTGCCGTGCCGAGAAAGAAATGAACCGGATCTAAATTTTTTATCTGGCGCGGAGCCTGTTCTAAAAGTTCTACCGTTACATCTATAAGGTCGGTCTGACGGTAATAGCCGGGATTGCTTATAACGCTTCCTCTTACAATCTGATCTTTTTCCAGGCCCGATAGGTTCAGAGCAACCCTGGTGCCTGCTTTTACTTCCTTTACATCTTGATCATGAACCTGGATATTGCGCACCCTGGCCTCAAGGCCGGGAGGGACAATAGAAACAGTGTCGCCAGCGTGAACAGATCCCTGGATAAGGGTTCCTGTAACAACAGTGCCGAAGCCGGAAATAACAAAGGAGCGGTCTACAGGCAAACGCAGTGGCCCGCTGGAATTACGCGCTTCAAGATCGGAGGTCATGCTCTCAATCAAACTTTTTAGTTCTTCAATACCCTGGTTATTAATTGCCGAAACGGAATGAATTGGCGCGTTTTCCAAAAAGGTCCCACCTAATTCTTCCCTGATTTCATCGCGGACCAGTTCGCGCCACTCTTCTTCAACCAGGTCAATTTTAGTAATAACAACAATTCCTTTTTGAGTGCCAAGCAGTTCTAAAATTTCAAGGTGTTCCCTGGTCTGGGGCATGACACCCTCAGAGGCATCGACGACAAGCATTACCAGGTCCATGCCTGCAGCCCCTGCCAGCATATTATGTATAAACCTTTCATGACCGGGCACATCGACTATTCCGGCTATCCTGCCACCGGGCAGGTTGAAAGGCGCAAATCCTAAATCGATAGAGATGCCGCGTTCTTTTTCTTCCTGGAAGCGGTCAGTATCAATTCCGGTTAAAGCTTTAATTAGTACTGTTTTACCGTGATCCACATGTCCGGCTGTGCCTATAATCAGTTGTTCCAATCTTACAGCTCCTTTTTATCTAACCCTGGTAAGCTTTTTTAACCATGTTTACAAGGGTATCTTCCTGGTCCTCAAATACGGTGCGGGGATCAAAAAGCAGGGTATCATGCTGGAGGCGCAAAATCACCGGTGGATCGGTATGACGCAGTCTTTCGACCAGTTCAGTCGGATATACATCTTCTTCATGCAGTTTTACTGCCACCAGGTAAGTAGGCAATTCTGCTGCCGGCAAAGCCCCACCGCCAACCCTGGATACACCTTTAACTACACTGACCGTATCAATCCCAAAAATATCTCTTAACCCTTCCGCCAGTTTACTGGCGCGCTGCTTAAGGTATTCTGCATCGGCGGTAAGCATGCGCCAGACCGGAATCTCTTTTATGGCTTTTTCTTCATCAAGATAGAGGCGAAGGGTAGCTTCTAAAGCTGCTATAATGAACTTGTCAACCCGCAGCGTTCTTGCCAGCTGGTTAGTACGGATGCTTGATATTAAATCTTTACGGCCGACGATAATTCCGGCCTGTGGCCCACCGAGCATTTTATCACCACTGAAGGTTACCAGGTCGGCTCCTGCAGCAACACTGTCCTGGACACGTGGCTCAAAAGGCAGCCCGTATTTTTCAAGATCAAGGATTACACCGCTGCCAAGATCTTCTATTAAAAGAAGTCCTTGCCGGTAAGCTAAGTCGGCGAGATCTTCTGTATTTACTTCTGCAGTAAAACCAACCATTTGGTAGTTGCTGGCATGAACTTTGAGAAAAGCAGCGGTATTTTCGTTTACTGCAGCTTCATAATCGCGAAGATAAGTTTTATTTGTCGTCCCAACTTCAACTAAAGCTGCTCCGCTTGCAGCCATAATATCGGGGATGCGGAATGAACCGCCAATTTCTACCAGCTGGCCTCGGGAAACAACTACTTCCCTGCCTGATGCAACTGCATTTAAAGCAAGAAAGACAGCACCGGCATTGTTATTAAGGACAATAGCCGCCTCTGTTCCGGTTAACTCGCAGATTAGATTTTCCAGGTGCTCGTGACGCGATCCGCGTGTTCCGCTTTGCAGTGAATACTCCAGGTTATTGTAGTTGGCTGCAATACTGCTTAAAGCCTTAACCGCAGCTCCGGGAAGCGGGGCGCGGCCGAGGTTGGTATGAATGATAATGCCGGTGGCGTTAATAAGAGCTTTTAAATTTGAACCGGCATTTCTTTCAGCGAGGGCTGCTGCTTCCATGGCCAGGGTGGCAGGTGAAAGGTCAAACTTTTCTTGTATATCCTGGTCATTGTCAGCATAGCTGTTAATTTTCTGGCGATAAGAAGCAATTGTATCCTGGGCCGCCTGCAGAACCACCCGTCGGGGCAGCTGCTTAATCAAATCATCAAGCAGCGGTTCCCGCAGCAGGCGATCAACAGCCGGCAGCTCTCTTAACAGTGACTGATAATTGCTCATGTAACTACCTCTTCTCCAATTGATACAGGTTTGTTCCGGACACTAAATAATATAAAAGCTATTGCAAAAGAATGCTTTTTATACACACTGCAGCGAAAAGCAGCTTATGCTAAATAATCGTTTCGACGGATGGATAAATCCACCTTCTTTCGAGATAGAAAACTGAAACCCGAATCCAGAGCCCGGGATTCTCATTTAACAATTCGGCTGTTCACAAAGGCTAAGCTTAATTTGCTTTACGCTTCAGTTATAAATGTCTGCACAGCTTTAATTATAACAAGTAAAAAGCAAGCTTGGAAGTCATTTGGAATGCCCGGCATCAGTTCATTAAAAAACCATATACAATTTAAAAT
>PWSG01000206.1 GCA_003564055.1 Syntrophomonadaceae bacterium | reverse complement strand
TAAAGCATCTTCAGGACAGACGCGAAAGGACTTATGCAGGTGGAGGCGAAAAACGGGTTGAGGCCCAGCATGAGAAAGGAAAGCTGACCGCCAGGGAACGGTTAGAAAATCTGCTTGATGAAGGAAGCTTCGTCGAAATAGGTGCTTTTTCACAGACAAACCTGGAAGATGCCAGCAGCCTTGATTACCCTAATCCCGGGGAAGGTGTTGTTACCGGTTACGGTACAGTATCGGGGCGGCGTATATATATTTACGCCCAGGACTTTACCGTGGCCGGTGGATCGCTGGGTGAGGTACATGCCCGTAAAATATGTCGTGTTTTAGACCTTGCTGCACAAAACGGGACCCCGGTTATCGGCTTAAATGATTCAGGCGGGGCTCGGATCCAGGAAGGGGTATATTCTTTAGATGGTTTTGGCAATATCTTTTACAGGAACACTCTCTGTTCAGGGGTAGTGCCCCAGCTTTCGATAATTATGGGACCCTGTGCCGGGGGGGCTGTTTACTCTCCGGCGATTACAGACTTTGTATTTATGGTTGATAAAACCAGCAATATGTTTATTACCGGTCCGCAGGTTATTAAAGCGGTTACAGGGGAAGAAGTAACCCCGGAAGATCTGGGCGGTGCAGTCACCCACAACCAGACCAGCGGTGTGGCCCACTTTTTCGCCGAGGATGAGGAAGATTGTTTCTCTCAAATCCGCAGGTTGTTAAGCTATCTTCCTTCTAACAATGTAGATGATCCGCCTCTTGCTGAGCCGCGCGAACCGGAACTAAATCAGGATGAACTGGTTTCAATTATGCCCGATAATCCCAATCGCTCTTATGATGTCCGTGAAGTAATAAAACGTTTGGTCGACGGCAGTGAGCTAATGGAGGTTCATGGCAAATATGCGCCCAATGCGGTAGTGGGTTTTGCCAGGTTAAACGGCCAGGCTGTTGGTGTTATTGCCAATCAACCTTTGGTTAAAGCAGGTTGCCTGGATATAAACTCTTCCGATAAAATTGCCCGCTTTGTCAGGTTCTGCGATTGTTTTAACCTGCCCCTTATTACATTTGTTGATGTGCCTGGGTACCTGCCCGGTGTAGAACAGGAATGGGGCGGTGTTATCCGCCATGGAGCGAAAATTCTTTATGCCTATTCAGATGCCACCGTGCCGCAAATTTCGGTTATTCTGCGCAAAGCTTACGGAGGTGCTTATATTGCAATGAATTCACGCTCCCTGGGTGCAGATTTATGCCTGGCCTGGCCATCGGCGGAAATTGCTGTCATGGGTCCCGAAGGCGCTGTTAATATAGTAAACCGCCGTGAACTGGAAGCTGCTGAAGATAAGGCGCAGAAGCGGCAGGAATTAGTCCAGGAATACCGTGACCGTTATGCCAACCCTTACATTGCCGCTGCCCGCGGCTGGATTGATGAAGTAATAGAGCCTGCTGAAACCCGTGCTTACCTGATCCGCGGCCTGGAAATGGTTGGTACTAAGCGGGAGCAGCGCCTGAGCCGCAAGCATGGCAACATACCGCTTTAATAAACAGAAAGAGATCGGGTCGCGGAAATTTAAGAAAGTGTAAAATTGCAGCCCTGCAGTTAAATCTGCTGTTACAAATTAGATTTACTGGGTGGATTTGCAATTATACATCTTGTTAAAATAACAGGCATAAAATTTTCTCTTGACTTTTTTTAGAGGTGTGTTAAACTTTATAACAATATTATAAAGCCCGTGATGGGGAGAGTAGTCGTTTTGTGGCGGCAGAAGCGAGCCGGAGTTGGTGAGAGTCCGGACCTGAAGCAGACGATGAAGCGCACCCCGGAGGCGGTGGTTGAAGCCGGATGATTAGCCGGTGAGTAGGCCGACCCGGTTTAAACCGTTATCAAGGCCGTTTTTTATGAAAACGGTGTGAGAGGATTGGCAAATTATTTGCCGATCAATAAAGGTGGTACCGCGAGCCTCTCGTCCTTTAAGGATGAGGGGCTTTTTGTATTGCAGGAGGAGTTGAAAATGATTAAAGCAGCTGTTTTAGGGGCAACAGGTTATACCGGCACTGAATTGTTACGCATCTTAAGCGCTCATCCAAATGTTGAGGTAGCCCTGATTAGCTCAGAGAGTTATGCCGGCAAAAAACTAAGTGAAATTCATCCTCACTTTAAAGGACAGGTTGAATTGGTCCTTGAATCGATGCATGTCGAAAGAATTGACGAATCAGTAGACCTTGTTTTTTGCGCACTTCCGCATGGCAAATCGGCAGAGGCAGGCGCAGCACTGCTAAAAAGAGGCTTTAGAGTGGTTGATTTAAGTGCTGACTTCAGGCTTAAAAAACCCGATTTATATAATAAGTGGTATGCCTACGACCACTGCTTTGTAGATTTGCTGGATCATGCTGTCTACGGCCTGTCTGAGTTATACAAAGAGGATATAAAAGATGCAGGGCTTGTTGCCAACCCGGGCTGCTACCCGACATGTGCGATTTTGGCCCTCGCTCCTCTTCTTAAGCATAAGCTGGTTGACTTAAGAAGTATAATTATCGATGCCAAGTCTGGCGTATCGGGTGCCGGGCGAACTCCCAAACAGCCTTTTCATTTTCCAGACTGTACGGAAAACTTTAAAGCTTACCGCGTTGCTTTACACCAGCATACACCGGAAATTGAGCAGGAATTAAGTCGTATCGCCGGTGGGGATTTGCAGGTAACTTTTACTCCGCACCTGGTGCCGATGATCCGCGGTATTTTATGCACCATCTATCTCGATTTAAAGGAAAAAAGAAGCGAAGCAGATCTCTTAAGCATATACAGCAATTTTTACAGTGCCAGCCCTTTTGTGCGTATCTGCGAGCCGCCGTTTCTGCCCGAAACACGCCATGTTCGAGGCAGCAACTATTGTGACATTGCTTTGAAACTGGATAAGAGAACCAGCCGCTTAATAGTCATTGCGGTAATCGACAACCTTGTCAAGGGTGCATCAGGACAGGCCGTGCAGAATATGAATATTATGTTCGGACTGCCTGAAGGTACAGGCCTTGGTCAACTGGCAGTTTAAAATGCTTTGCAGGCAAGTGTGGAGGTGTCCAATGAGCGAAAAAGAAAAAACAAAATGGATAATATTAGAAAACAAAGGTATTACTGCTGCTAAAGGTTATCAGACTTCGGGAGTTGTGGGTGGTTTGAAAAAAGGCAAAAAAGACATTGCC
>PWSG01000149.1 GCA_003564055.1 Syntrophomonadaceae bacterium | reverse complement strand
TAAGTCGTAATATTCCTTCTCGCTCGGGGCGAACGGATTATATAAGAGTTAAACTGAAAAAAACCACCGGTGGCATGGAAGCCGTTCCTGTTTTTGGCCGTTCGGGTATGCTGCGCACCTTATCTGAAGCTGACGGACTGCTAATTATCCCTTCAGCCAGCGAAGGTTTGAGCAGTGGAGAAAAAGTAGAAGTGAGAATCTTAGAATAGCATTTTTAAACACTGTCTTTTTAAATAAATTTTTGTACAGGAGAGCATTTAATGAGAAAAGTTTATTTAAGTAATACTCCCCGGCAGGAAGCGCTCGATATTTTTATGGGCCAGGTAAATATTGCGCGGCGCACTGAAAAGCTGGCTTTAAAAGAATTACTGGGACGAATAACTTCAAAGCCTGTTTTTGCGCGATTATCTATGCCCGGCTATCATGCCGCAGCCATGGATGGAATTGCTGTGCGGGCAGAAAGTACTTTCGGCGCCTCTGACCAGAATCCGTACAAGCTTAAGCCCGAAACTAATTATTCTAACATAAATACTGGCAGCCCACTACCGGCTGGCTTTAATGCAGTAATTAAAATTGAGGAGATTCAAATGCTCGAAGATGACAGTGTGGAAATTATCACCCCGGCTACTCCGTGGCAGCATGTCCGGGCCGTGGGTGAAGATGTTGTTGCCGGAGAACTGATTGTGTCGGCAGGACACTGTCTGAGACCGCCAGACCTTGGCGCCCTCATAGCGGGTGGCATCACTGAAGTTGAAGTCATTGCCAAACCAAGAGCAGCTGTTATACCCAGCGGATCAGAATTAATTGAGCCAGGCAAAGAAAGAAAACAGGGCAGCATCCCTGATTTTAACAGTACGGTAATCGCCGCTTACCTGTCCGAATGGGGTGCCGAGCCAACTGTAATGCCAATAGTGCCAGATGATCCTGTTAAAATAAAGGCTGCCCTGATATCTGCCCTGGCAAAAAACGATCTTGTAATTATCAATGCCGGCTCATCAGCAGGGGAAAAGGATTATACATATAAAGTAATCGAAGAAATTGGTGAGGTTTTTATTCACGGTGTGTCCAGCCGTCCCGGCAAACCAACTATCCTCGGAAAAGCGGAAAGCAAACCGGTAATTGGGTTGCCCGGTTACCCGGTTTCAGCTTATATGAGCCTTGAGTGGTTCGTACAGCCGCTTATCTTCCGCTGCCTTGGCCTTCCTGTTCCGGAGCGTAAAAAAATTGCTGTAACATTAGGCAGAAGATTAACTTCAGAGGTCGGGGTTGAGGAGTTCGTGCGCATGTCAGTAGGTCATGTAGGGGACCGTTATGTTGCCAATCCTTTAACACGCGGCGCAGGAGTGACAATGTCGCTGGTCAGAGCTGATGGTCTTCTGATCATCCCTGCTAATTCCCTTGGCTTCGAGCAGGATGAAACAGTGGAAATTGAACTTTACAGACCGCAAAATGAAATACATAACAACCTGCTGGCAGCCGGGAGCCATGATCTTATTATAGATCTTTTAGGCACAGCCCTAAAAGAAAATTATCCAATAATGAGTCTTACGTCATCTCACCTTGGCAGCATGGGGGGCATTACCGCTATCGGACACGATCAGGCCCACCTGGCTGGAATACATCTTTTTGATCCTGCCACAAAGGATTACAATCGTCCTTATATCAGAAAAATGCTGCCTGACAGGGAAGTGCACCTTGTTAACCTTACTTACCGCATGCAGGGCTGGATTGTTCCAAAGGGAAACCCCGATGGAATAGAAAAGATAGAAGACCTGGTCAATAAGAAGATTGCTTTCATAAACCGGCAGAAAGGAGCCGGAACACGTATTCTTTTTGACCACCTGCTTACGGAAGCAGGCCTTTCTCCAGACAATATTTCCGGATACGAACGTGAAGAATATACCCACTTAAATGTTGCCGCCGCTGTAGCAGCCGGAACTGCCGGTGTTGGGATGGGCATACTTCCGGCGGCAAAAGCCTTCGACCTTGATTTTATACCACTGGTCGAAGAACGCTACGACCTGCTTTTAAGCGATCTATTTTATAAAAGCAGCGAAGCAGGTATCTTGTTAAAGATTATTCTTGATAAGTCTTTTCAGCTCAAAATAGAAAAGCTGGGAGGATACAGCATGCGGGACGCAGGAAAAGTTATTGACTTGTGAAAGCAGGAGGGAAACTAATAATATGCCGTTAACCGATGCGCATGGTAGAAAACATGACTACTTAAGAATTTCGGTAACAGACCGCTGTAATCTTCGCTGCATATACTGCATGGGCGAAGAGGGTATTGAACAGCTTTCTCACAGTGATATCCTTAGCTACGAAGATATTATAAAAGTCGTTGAAGCGGGTGCAGAGCTGGGTATCAGCAAAATAAGAATTACAGGTGGGGAGCCGCTGATCCGCAAAGGAATTGTTGACTTCATTAAAAAAATTTCCTCTGTGCATGGCATAAATGATCTATCCATGACTACCAACGGTACTTTGCTGACCCATTATGCCGCCGACTTAAAGAAAGCAGGGCTGGACAGGGTTAACATCAGCCTGGACACCTTAAGACCGGAACAGTATCAAAAAATAACACGCTGCGGCAAATTAAAACAAGCCCTGGAGGGCATTGAATCAGCCTTAAAATACGGCCTGATGCCTGTTAAAATTAATACGGTTTTGATGAAAGGAATAAATGATCTTGAAGTAACCGATTTTTTAAAATTAACCCTCGAAAAGCCGCTGCATGTCCGCTTTATTGAATACATGCCTATTGGTGACCACGACCGGGGATACCCTGACCATTATCTGCCATTAAGCTTCGTCGAAAAAAAAGCCAAACAAGCAGGGATGGCGCTTACCCCTATACCCCTGCCTGGTGGAGCAGGGCCGGCTGAATCATATGCCATCCCCAATGGCAAAGGTACTGTTGGTTTGATTCATCCAATCAGTAAACACTTCTGCGATACATGCAACCGCCTGCGGCTAACTGCGGAAGGAAATCTTAAAGCATGTCTTTACTGGCAGGATGAAAAACCGGTTCGCCCTGCTATTAATGACAAAAAGAAACTACAGGCATTGATTAAAAATGTTCTTAACGGCAAGCCGGTTGAACACCAAATGGCGGCAAATGGAGTTTGCGGCATGGTAAAACCAGGCACAATGCGCGGCATGTCAAAAACCGGCGGGTAGAAGAAAAAAACTGGATTTTAGGAAGTAGAAGCCAGGAGCCAGTTTAGAAACATAATTTAAATGATGAAATATTTAAACTGCAACTAAATAAAAGTTTGGAGGTGTTTTGATGCCACCGGTAATGATTAATTTGGTTGCCGCCCAGTCGGAAACAGGAAAAACAACAGTATTGGAAGAGTTGCTGCCGGAGCTTAAAAAGCGCGGGTTAAGCGTGGCTGCCTTAAAAGGAAACCTTCACCATTTTGATCTCGACACGCCCGGCAAAGACAGCTGGCGTTTTAAAAAAGCCGGTGCAGATATAGCCGGAATAACCACTGCCGATAGTTTCTTTTTGTTCGGTTCCGAAGGTGGCAAAAACGGTGCTGAGGCAGCAGCGGGGCTGCTGGCAAACATTGATCTGATCATTATTGAAGGGAATAAGAAAAGTAGTAATCCGAAAATTGAAGTTGTTCGGAGCGAAATCAACAATGAACCGCTTTTACCAGATCATACCATTGCTGTTGTTACAGACCGCAAAGACATAAACCTTAACCTGCCGGTTTTAAAGCTGGGAGATAACAAGGCCCTGGCAGATTTTATATGCAAGCGTTTCTTTGATAAAGAGAACTATGGTGGCCCTGAACCCCGCCATGAAGGCCTTACTCACTTTGACAGATCAGGAAGACCAAAAATGGTTGATGTCTCAGAAAAAGGACAGTCTAAAAGAGAAGCTTACGCCAGGGGTGAAATTACTATGGAACCTCAGACCCTAAAGCGGGTTATAGCCGGAGACCTGGGGAAAGGTGATGTTCTCGGTGTAGCCCAGGTAGCTGCTGTGATGGCGGTTAAAGAAACCGGCCGCCTGATACCAATGGCCCACCCACTCGGCGTTTCAGGTGTTGAAGTAGATTTTGAACCAATTATAGAAAAATCTAAAATTGAAATCGGCGTGAGGGTCAAGCTGACAGGACAAACAGGCGTAGAAATGGAAGCGCTGACCGGTGTAAGCATCGCCGCCCTGACTATCTATGATATGTGCAAGGCTATTGATAAGAATATGGTTATAACTAATATCCGCCTGGTAGAAAAGAAGGGAGGGCGCTCGGGGCATTACCGCCGCGGGCAACACTGATGCCTGAAATAATTGCTGTATGCACCAGTCCTGAAAAAGGGCAGCGTAAAAATAATATTGGTAAAAGCTTTTTAATTAAGAACAAAGGCCTGGAAAACGACGCCCATGCCGGGCATGCACACCGCCAGGTCAGCCTTTTAGCAGTAGAAAGCATCAATAAAATGACCGCACAGGGTTTAGATGTCGGCCCCGGTGATTTTGCCGAAAACCTGACAACAAGGGGCATCGAACTGTTTAACCTTCCAATCGGGACCAGGCTCCAGGTAGGACCTGATGCTGTTCTAAGAGTGACCCAGATTGGCAAGGAATGCCATGACCGCTGCGCAATTTACCATCAGGCTGGTGACTGCGTTATGCCCCGCGAGGGCATTTTTGCCGAAGTGCTTTTGGAAGGGAAAGTAAAAACAGGCGATAGTATAAAAATAAAAGAATCTTACAGCTTCGGTGTTATCACAGCCAGTGATAAGGGTTCAAGCGGTGAGCGGATAGATGAAAGCGGCCCGGCAATTAGTGCTATTTTACTGCCCTGGGGCGATATAATTAGCCAGGTTATCGTTCCTGACAATCGCAGTGCCCTGGCCAAAGTGATGCAGGAAATGGTTGCACAGGAAGTTGACGCCATTTTTACCACGGGAGGCACTGGAATGAGCCCTCGCGATGTTACTCCTGAAGCCACTCTGGATGTTTCTGACCGCCTGGTTCCCGGTATTGCCGAAGCAATCCGCAGGGAAACTGCAAAAGCTACTGAAAAGGCAATGTTATCACGCGGCGTAGCTGCAATTAGTGGCTCAACTCTGATCATAAATTTGCCCGGCAGTCCCAAGGCAGTCGCCGAATGTATGGCTGTTATTTTGCCGGTGATCGAACATGCCCTGGAAACGGTAAGCGGACGGGGCGGAGAATGCGCAAGATAAAAGGATGCCTGATCTTGCTTTTCGGAGTTCATTTTGTCAGCTTATATGCCAGACCTCAAAAAGCTAAGAGTATTAGCTTTCATTTCATCTTCCCGCCCTACTTACTACCCGTGCCGGGCGCACCAGCAATAAATAAACAGGTGATCTGCCACCTGTTTTTTTTACTTAACTTATAACCACGCACACTTATTTAAATAAAACGCTCTAATCTTTCAGGGCACTTAGGATTGAGCGCAGCCGCTCGCGGTAGCCTGCTGCTTCAATAACTGTACCTGTAACGACGATATCAGCTCCGGCCTGACGCACCCTGCGGGCATCTATGGCAGTACGGATTCCACCGCCAACAATAAGAGGAACCGAAAGTTCACGTTTGACTGCCCTGATCATCCCGGCAGGAACAGGCTGAGCCGCGCCATTGCCTGCTTCCAGAAAAACATATGACATACCCATGTATTGTGCGGTCAGGGCGTAACCAATGGCCTGCCAGAAGTTATCGCGGGCTACCAGCTCAGCTTCTCCTATCTCACCAAGTTTCATACCGGGCTCGACAAGAATATAGCCGACAGAGAGGGTTTCGATTTCCAACCTTTTTAGAACTGAAGCAATCTTAGACTGGGTGCCGCTGATAAACTTTGAATTACGAGAGTTCAGCAGGCTGAGGAAAAGAAATGCATCCAGGTTCAGACTGATTGAATCAGTTCCCGTCGGGAAAAAAAGCACCGGAATTTGCACCCGCTGCTTTACAACTTCACATGTTTGACTGAGTGTCTGCTGAGCTACCCCCGAAGAACCACCAACAAATATAAGATCACTGCCTACTTCCTGGGCTGTCTCAGCCAACCTGCCGGCCGCCTCAGAAGTCTGCCGTGAAGGATCAATCAGGGTTACGTGGACAGCACCCTGCTTTAATATTTGATTGATATAGTTTTCTGTTTTCATGGCTTTTACCTTCTTTTTTTTTAACTGAAGCTAGATAACCCCCTGATTAAACTATGCAAACATAAAAATTCTTTTTTAAACAGAGTCCTGCCTGTGCTATTATTATAATTGAGTTTAAGCGGTTTGACAACTAACCACAACGAAATCTATTGCCCGTTTATAGCGCTTCGTAACAACCATCCTCCGTTTTAGTCACCATTCCTTTGTCAAGCAGGCTTTCTAAATGCTTACGGATCATTTCCCGTTCAAAGTAAAGAAGAACTTTCTGTCCGTAGTGGCGGGGATAGTGACTTAAAACAACCTGCCCCGTTTTACCGGAGATCTCTTTTAAAAATGAACCGGCCCCGGTGTCAATCAGCAAGTTTACTTTTCCTTCAAGGAAAAGTGAATTGGAATAGGGGTAGCGCCCCCTGTTTTCCGCCTTGATAAAATGAACTCCAGGCCTTATCTCTTTCACTTATTCAGCTCCTTTAATATTTAAAACTTCAAGGTGATCTTGTGCCCATAATAAAACCCACCTGAAGATATTAAATAACTGCGGTGGGTTTACTTAATCTTTTATAAAAACAGAACGAAAGATTACCGCTTGGAGAATTGTGGCGCGCGGCGGGCTTTTTTTAAGCCGTATTTTTTACGTTCTTTCATACGCGGATCACGGGTCAGGTAGCCATTTTTCTTTAAAACCGGCCTGTACTCACCATCAGCCTGCAGCAGAGCACGGGCAATTCCATGTCTTATTGCTCCAGCCTGTCCGGAGAAACCGCCTCCTTCAACTTTGGCTATCACATCGAAGCTGGTTTCATTTTCTGTGGCAACCAGCGGCTGCCTGACAATTAATTTCAATGTATCCAGGCCAAAGAATTGATCCATTTCTTTCCCGTTGATCATTATTCTGCCGCTGCCCGGCAGCAAACGTACTCTTGCTACCGACTCTTTACGGCGTCCGGTCCCAATGTATTGTACTTCGCTCAAGAGCCAGTGCCTCCTTCCGTTCTTTCATCCTGCCCTTCTTTCCAGGCCTGCGGTTGCTGAGCCTGTTGAGAATGCTGGTCATCTCTGAATACACGCAATTTTTTAAGCATAGCCCGCCCCAGCCTATTATGGGGAAGCATTCCCCGAATAGCCATATAGACTGCTTTTTCGGGTTTTCTATCCATTAAAGTAGCGTAATCCATTTTTTTTAAGCCACCTGGAAACCCGGAATGGCGATAGTAGTACTTTTGTTCAAGTTTACGACCTGATAAAACAACCTTGCCCGCATTGAGAACAATCACATGGTCGCCGCAATCAAGATGCGGAGTAAACTCCGGTTTGTGTTTTCCTCTTAGCAACCGGGCAGCTTCCGTTGCCACCCTGCCCAGGGGCCGCCCGGCGGCATCTATGATAAACCAGCTGCGTTTAATTTGATCAGGTTTTGCCATGTATGTAGTGCGCATTTCTACACTCTCCTTTTGCCTCAACCAATAAAAGCACAACCTTCATTCTAATATACCGGAAGGGCCCTGTCAAGCTAAATAACCGGCTTTAACTTATTTTACGCTATTAATTTTACACTGCCGCCTAAGGTTATAGCTGCAAATTACATAAATCTTAAATTAGTCAAATAGTGGCGGTTTGTAACAAACTTTTTCGAGACATAATCCACGAGCGGGAACAGTAGGGCCTGCAGCCTGCGAAAATCCCTTTTTCAGTGCCGCTTCAATATCCTTTAACTGCAGGCTCCCTAAACCTACACGGATCAAGGAACCAGTTATTAAACGGACCATCCTATAAAGAAAACCACTGCCCTCAAAATAAAAAACAAGCAGTTGCTCTTCCGGATATTCTCTTAACTCAACCTTGTAGAGAGTCCTCCTGGTATCGGCAACCTGGCTTCCTACAGCTTGAAATGCCCTAAAGTCATGGTCGCCTAAAAATAGATCCGCCGCCTTTCGAATCTCTACCAGATTCAGAGCCCTGGGCAGATGCAAGCTGTAATGACTTTTCAAAACCTGGGGGAAAAGAGCCCGGTCAATGGTATAGCTGTAATTCTTTCGAACAGCTGCAAACCTGGCGTTAAAATCTTCAGGCACTTCTACTGCGCCTGTCACCACTATGTCAGGAGGCAGCAGGGTATTTAATGCATAGGGAATTTTTTCTGCGCTTATGCGAAAAGGAGCAGGATAATTAGCCGCCTGCCCTAGCGCATGGACACCGGCATCTGTTCTACCGGCTCCGGTTAAACGCAATGGTTGTTTATAAAGTGTATTAAGAGCATGCTCAATTTCACCCTGAATAGTAGGCAGATTGGCCTGGACCTGAAAACCGCTGTAGTTTTTTCCGTCATAACTAATGCGGATTAAGGTATTTATCATGACCTGCTCCTTTTCTTGTATTTATATTAAAAGCCAAGGTAAACCGAAGTAATCAAAAGGACCAGCAAAACTGCCAGGATCAACCAATCCCGCGGAGCGATAGAATCTTCATACATACGGGTACGTCTGGCGCCAATGCGGTAACCCCTTGCTTCCATAGCCAGGGCCAGCTCGTCAGCGCGCCTGAAGGCGCCAACAAACAAAGGAACAATTAATGGAACCAGGCTTTTAGCCCGGCGGAAGATTGAGCCGCTTTCAAAGTCGGCCCCCCTGGATACCTGGGCCCGCATTAATCGCTGGCTCTCCTCCATTAAGGTCGGTATAAAACGCAGGGCAATGGCCATAATCATCGCCACCTCTTCAGTTGGCATGCCGATATAACGCAGGGGCTTCAAAAAATAACTCAAACCATAAGTAAGCGACAAAGGTGTTGTGGTGAGTGTTAAAAGCAGGGAATAAAAGACAAGAGTAACCAGGCGTAATATTATAAAAGTCCCTTCTCTTACACCTTCCGACTCTACGGTAATAAAACCAACCCTCAGGAGAACAACCCCGCCGCTGGTAAAAAAGAAATAGATTATTAGGGCAAAAAGAGCAATATAAAGGATGGGTCTTAATCCTCTTAAAAAATAACGAAAGGGCACCCTGGTTGTTGTAATTAAAATAAGGGCAATAAAGAAAAGCACAACCAGCCCTGCATATGATTGCAAACTAAAAAGCAAGGCCAGGACCAAAAGCAAGGATAGCAGTTTCATGCGGGGGTTGAGGTGATGGACCAGGCTTTGCCCGGGAAAGTATTGGCCCAGGGTGATGCTTCGGCTCATTTTTCGCAGCGTCCTTTCAACTTGTTAATTTCCTGCCGCGCGCCTTCCAGACTATAAATATTTGTCCTTACTTTCATGCCCTGTTCAGACAAACCATACATTATTTCAGTCACTGCAGGCAGACCAAGACCAAGTTGATACAGCTGTTCCCGATGGGAAAATATTTTTTCTGCCGGCCCTTTCAAAACCAACCTGCCACCTTGCAGGACTAAAACAGTATCGGTTAAGGCCGCTGCTTCATCAAGATGATGAGTGCAAATCAGAACGGTCAGGCCATTTTCGCGGTTGAGTCTTTTCAGCAGACCGTATAAGTTACTTCGACCGGATGGATCAAGACCCGCCGTGGGCTCGTCGAGAATAAAGACTTCCGGTTTTGAAGAGAGTACTGAAGCCAGGGCCACAAGTCGTTTCTGACCTGAACTGAGCTGGAAGGGATGCCTTTTTGGCAAAACTGTGGTATCAAGACCTACTTCATCTAAAGCTTCTTCAACCATGGTTTGCACTATGTTTTCTTCAAAGCCGAGATTACGCGGGGCAAAAGCAATTTCGTCATATACAGTTTCCGAAAAAAATTGCTCTTCGGGCATCTGAAAAACCAATCCTACCCTCTTCCTCAAAGCAAGCAGTTCAGCCTTGTCAGAACCGATAGCGCGGCCTTCAAAGAAAACCTTTCCGGAAGAAGGTCTAAGCAGCCCGTTTAAGTGTTGAATGAGGGTTGACTTGCCCGATCCAGAAGGCCCGATCACCAGGGCAAACTCACCCCGGGACAGTTCGAAAGTCACCTCTTTTAACGCCTGATTGGCAAAGGGAGTGCCGGGCATATAAATATGGGTCAGCTTTTCGGTTCCAATGAACATAGGCTATGAACCAGCTCCCGGCTGTGGATTAGTTGCGGCGGAAGATTGAATCCGTCTTTTCGAAGCAAAGCAGCTAATTCTGCCGCGGCAGGGCCCTGAAGCCCGAGACTGTACAATAGGGGAATATCACTTAGAACATTTTGCGGGCGACCCTGCATTACCAGGCGGCCCTGGTTAAGAATTATAACCCTGTCGGCAAAGACCGCCTCTTCCGGAAAGTGGGTTACATGAACCACGGCTATGTCCTGGTCACGGTTTAACTGGCGCACCGTCTCGATAACATCATGCCTGCCTGCCGGATCAAGCATCGCTGTTGGTTCATCCATCAGAATACAACGCGGCTGCATAGCTAAAACACCGGCAATAGCAACACGCTGCTTTTCTCCTCCCGAAAGCATGTGTGGAGGTTGCTGCAGCAGTTGTTCCAGGCCAAGCATACGGGCAACAGCGATGACTTTTTTTTGTATTTCAGCAGGCGGCAGGGCCAGGTTTTCAAGTCCGAAAGCTATATCTTCTTCTACTGTAGTTGCCACAAGCTGGTTATCCGGATTTTGGAATATCATACCGCAATAGCGGCGAACTTCTGCAGTTTTATCTTCATCAGCAGTAGATATGCCCCCAACCCGCACCTCACCTTCGGAAGGAACCAGCAGGGCATTAAAAAGCTTCATTAAAGTAGTTTTTCCGGAACCGTTCGGGCCAAGCAGGGCCAGGTATTCCCCCCTGCGCACAGCCAGGTTAATCCCGGAAAGAGCGGGAAAAGAGGTCTCCTCTTCACCCGGGTAATTGTAAACCAGATCCTTGGCTTCAATCATAAATTCGGAACGGTTAACCATAAATCAATCACTCGGATACAAGTTCCAAAATAACTAACGGTGCACCGTCGCCACGACGTGGCCCCTTTTGAATAATTCGAGTGTACCCGCCTTCCCTGCCTTCCATTTTGGGTCCAATTTTTTCAAACAAACTGGTAACCACATCTTCGTCAAGTAAATATTTTATAACCTGACGGCGGGAATGCAGATCTCCCCTTTTGGCCAGAGTAATCATTTTTTCCGCCAGCGGGCGACATGCTCGTGCCCTGGCAGCAGTAGTTTCTATACTGCCATTAAGCAAAAAAGATGTGACCAGGCCGCGCAGCAGGGCTCGCCTGGGCCCGCTTTTTCGACTCAGCTTCTGGTATGGCATAATAAACTTCCTCCTCGAAGGCTTACTCTGCGCTGTCGTTGAAGCAAAAACCAAGTTCAGTCAACTTATGCTCCACTTCTTCCAGCGATTTCTTGCCCAGGTTGCGTACTTTCATCATTTCTTCTTCACTTTTACGAACCAGTTCTCCAACGGTGTTTATTCCTGCCCTCTTCAGGCAGTTATATGAACGCACCGATAGATCCAGCTCTTCTATAGTTAAATCAAGGATTCTTTCGCGATCTTCTTCCTTGCTATCTGAAGTAATCTCAACCTCATCAACTTTCTCAGTCAAATTAACAAAAAGCGAAATGTGGGTTTTCAAAACTTTTGCTGCCAGGCTTACGGCTTCATCGGGAGCGATGCTGCCATCTGACCATAGCTCCAGGGTTAATTTATCATAATCAGTTACCTGGCCAACCCTGGTGTTTTCAACCATGTAATTAACTTTACGAATCGGAGAAAACATAGAGTCAACAGGAATGACCCCAATTGGCTGTTGCGGCAGTTTGTTTTTTTCCGCGGGGACATAGCCTCTTCCGTTAACAGCAGTCATTTCCATATAAAGCCTTGCATTTTCTTCAAGAGTACAGATATAGTGTTCCTCGTTTAAAACATCTACCTCAGACGGGGCATTAATATCTTTGACCCGAACAGCGCCGGCCTGATCAGTATCGATAACAAGACTCTGCGGCTCGGTAGAATGTATTTT
>PWSG01000004.1 GCA_003564055.1 Syntrophomonadaceae bacterium | reverse complement strand
TAGTTTACCGAAATTTTCAACCTTTTTAAAACCAAGTTCGGC
This sequence comes from Syntrophomonadaceae bacterium, assembly GCA_003564055.1. GTDB lineage: Bacteria > Bacillota > Dethiobacteria > DTU022 > DTU022 > T3SED10-7. Next base: position 3,150 of record PWSG01000004.1, on the reverse strand, counting down.
AAGCCACATATCCAGTTCATTTTGAAAAATCGGCCTTACCGGAAATATAATCTTCTCTATCTTCTTTCCCGGAAAATGCTGATCAGATATATCAAATATGAATTTAGCGTCTGATTTTCCCCGCCCATGTTCAAAATAAACTTTTACTCCAATTTCACTGTAATAACTATCAATCTTGTTCAAATCATAAATATTTTCCTTATACAGGCGATCATAATCAAACATTTGAACTACTATCAAACCTTCAGGTTCAAGGGCCAGGTACATCTGGGCCAGTATCCCCCATATATCATCTTCGTTTAATAACCTTGGCAGTGAATTCCGCAAGCTGGTAATCAAATTACACCTGCTTTTATAAACACTGGAGAGATCACGCATATCACCACAAACAGCTTCGAGTTGAACTCCTGCTAAGATGCTTTTTAAATGAACACTTTTAACCCGTGCATAATCTTGATCCAAAACAGTAACCTTTTTTCCCAGCCCGGCAAGCATAATAGCAATATCACCATCTCCACAGGCAACGTCAAGCACCGACTTGAGAGGATAATGTGATAAAAGGCCTCTCAATAGGCCTAACTCCCTTCTACCAGGCCCAAAAATAAGGTCATCAATATGATTATGCCATTCAAATGAGTAGTAATCCATTATTTCATCTGTTTTTAAAAAGATCATTTAGTTCATCACACCCGTCTTTCGACAGCCAAGTTATTTAAGGAAATATAAAAAGGAGATCAGACTGCAAATACAGCCTGGCCAATACTATAATTGAAAGATATACTTCGTTCCTTTAAGCTTAATCAAAGAGTGTCAATAAAAAAATCCCTTAAAAGCATGGAATGAAGGTTAAAAAGAGTGAAATCAGAGCTAACACCTTCGGATGAATACTTTAAAGTGTTTGTGTTGACGTTATTACAGGTTAACGATAAAATTAAACAAGCGGGTTCCCAGGGAATTGCAAATTGTTGGAAAAGGTGGCAAACAATTGCCGGACCATTTATCTGACCCGAAGTTAAAACCGGAGTTAATCCTAATTTGTCGTGTCAACCCCAGCTTTAATGCTGTAAAGGAAGTAAGAACTTCCCTTCAGAATATCCTGCAAACCTCTGTTGATTATTTAGATTTCTGTCAGGCCAGCCTGATGCTTGTTCGTGACGGCAAAGACCTGGTCTGTTGGCATGCTTCCAGGGATGGGGAAGGAAAAACTTCTGAAGCTAAACCTCATGAAAATCGCTGTTCCCAATTAAATGATTACTTATCAATCGCAGAGAACAGGCAAAATAAAAAACTGCTGGAGTCACTTTCTCCGGTGATATCAACCACCTTACCGGTTCTTTTAAAAGCCGGCGATCCTGTTGGAACAATGGAAATTGGTATATTCAATACCGACTACCCGAGCGGGCAGTATATGCTGGCGAAAGCCGTCTCCCTGGGCAGGCATATGGCCGATATAATCCAGGAATCACTTTTCCGGAGACAAAAAGATCGCCATCTAAGAAAACTTGCCGTCTGGCTGGAGCTGGTAAACACGATCAGCTCCACACTGGATATAAGGCAGGTGCTGCATATTGTTACCCAGTTAACAGCAGACCTGTTTTCGGCAAGGAGCTGTATATACCTGCTAAACGAAGAAGATAAGACCCTTATTCCTGCGGTAGCTGTGGGGAGCTACGATCCTGACTTGAAAAAAAAGTTTAAAGCGTTGAAAGGCGCAAAGTTGTTCCCGGGCATTAAGCAGGCAATTAAAACAGAACAGCCGGTGATCGTAACCCCACAAAACATAACCAGGCAGCTGCCCCGGGAAATTATCGATGATTTCGCTTACAGCTGGGTACTGCTGGTTCCGATTTTGAGCAAAGGGAAAACTATTGGTATTATGCAGACAGATCGCCTGCTGGAATCGGGTGGTTTTGAAAGTGATGAAATCGAAATAATATTCGCAATCGCCCGGGCTACTGCGGTAGCAATGGAAAATGCCAAGCTGATTGAAACCCTGGGCCAAAAAGAACAGCTTTTACACCAGCTGGTAAATAAGCTGACAACTGCCCAGGAAGACGAACGCAAGCGCCTGGCTGCCGATCTGCATGACGGTATTATACAATCTCTTATAGCCATTTGGTACCGTCTGCAAAGAATTGCATCCAGTGAAGCTGCTGAATCACAGAAATGGCATAGTGAGATCACTGATGTTACAAATGTCCTTAGTGAACAGATCCAGGAAGTAAGAAGAATACTTTATGATCTTCGCCCGATAATTCTTGATAACTATGGCTTAATACCTGCTGTTGAAGCCCATGTTTACAATATCTCTGAAAAGAACAATCTTCCTATAAAATTAGAAGTTAAAGGTGAAAAACAAAGGCTGGCTTCAAATATTGAAGTTACATTATTCAGGATATTACAGGAAGCGCTGACCAATGTAATCAAACATGCCGACGCTACAAAAGTAAAGGTCCGGTTGGATATAGAAGATGTAGAGGTAAATCTATCAATTGAGGACAATGGAACCGGAATCAATACAGTATTTACAGAAACACCACAACTGCAGAACCGCCTGGGTCTGGCCAGTATACAGGAACGAGCCCTGATGCTGGGAGGAGTTTGCAACATCCACAGCGGCCCCGGTAAGGGAACAAAGATTAACGTAAGCATTCCTATTTAAGTTACACTCGGGAAGATTAGGAAGGAGTTCTTGAATTGACTATTAAAATCCTCATTGTTGATGATCATCCCATGGTCAGGGAAGGATTGTCGAACATGCTTGAAAACTGTGAAGATATCTCTATCGCCGGCAGCTGCGGAAACAGTGAAGAAGCTATAAAAAAAGCAAATGAACTGGCACCCCATGTTATCCTCATGGATATTAAAATGGAAGGCGTAAACGGCATAGAAACAGCGAAACAGATCCTGGCCCAAAAACCGGATATTAAAATAATTTTTTTAACTATCTTTGAAGATACGGAATCAATCCGCCTGGCCCTGCAAAGCGGGGCTTCAGGCTATATTCTTAAGCATGTTAGCAGACAAAATCTGATCGATACAATCAAAAGAGTCCATATTGGTGAAACCATTATCGACCAGTCTGTTTTTCGCCAGATTGTTAACGATTATACCCGCTTGAGTAAAAAGCTTACCGAAGTAAAGCCTTTG
>PWSG01000074.1 GCA_003564055.1 Syntrophomonadaceae bacterium | reverse complement strand
TGGAGCAGGATGCTGAAGATGATGGTTATGGCAGTCTTGTCGACTTTACGGTTAAATTCTCTGTGTCTTAAAAGGATAGTTCTGCTTACTTGTTATTGTTCGAGAATATGATAATATAAAAATTGCCCGGCCGCTTTCTTTCTGGCAGGCCGGGTAATATTTATTATGGGATCGATAATGAGCAAACAAGCTGTTGATAAAAAAATGGTTTTAGCAGACCTGTCGCTTTTTTTTGTTGCCGTATTCTGGGGTTCAAACTTCGTGATCATGAAAGAAGCCCTGGAAATAATCGAGCCTTTTACCTATCTTGGGCTGCGTTTTATGCTTGCTGCTTTTATGCTGGCTCCCTTATTTTGGAGAAGACTGGCCAGGGCAAGTTTAAGCGATTACCTGGCCGGTGGGTTAATCGGGTTATTTCTTTTTGGTGGTTTTGCTTTCCAGACTGTGGGGTTGTTGTATACAACGCCTGCAAAATCGGGTTTTATTACCGGCACTGCTGTGGTTATAGTTCCCTTTATGTATTTTTTTGTTACCAGGCGTTCACCTGGCTGGTGGGCTTTTTTGGGCGGCTTGCTGGCAGCAACGGGTTTGTACCTCATGTCGGTAGACGAAGTTACCGGTTTTAATCTTGGCGACGGCTTGACCCTGATCTGCGCATTTTTATTTGCAGCCCATATTATTGCCATTGCTATCCATGTCAGGCGTCGCGATCCAATTGTTTTAGCCATATCACAGATTGCTTTTACAGGTCTCGCCTCTTTCGCTGTAGCGCTCATTTTTGAACCTGCCGAAATCATGTTCCATCAACCCCTGCTTATCTGGGGTGCGATTCTTTATGCAGTAGTTTTCTGTACGATAGGCGCATTTGTAACCCAGACCATAGCACAACGTTATACTCCACCTACTCATGCGGTTTTGATTCTTTCCCTGGAGGCAGTTTTCGCCGGTTTATTTTCATATCTTTTCTGGGATGAACTATTTACTGTTCAGAAGCTAACTGGTGCTGCACTGATCTTTGCCGGGATCCTCGTAGCAGAGATGCGCCCTCTTATAACTGCAAAACTTGCTGACAGGAGAGCTGTCATGGCCCAAAAAGGCGTTCCACCTTTTGAATAATAATTCTTAGTAATATAATTATACGCAAAGGAGGGAAAACATTGGAACGAGAAATTCGGGAATATGCCTTAGACATTGGTTTCGATGATGTTGGCTTTACTACGGCTGATCCTTTTCCGCAGCTTACGCAGGCCCTTGAAGAGAGGAAAAGCGGTTACAGCTGGGTTAGTGAAGGTCTGCTGCAGCTGGCTTATGTGGCAGACCCGCATTATGTACTGCCTTCCGCGAAATCTATTGTAGTTTTGATTTATGATTATTTTAAGCAGGCTTACCCGCCGGAGCTTCTTAACAGCATTGGAAAAGCTTATCAGTCTCGTCTTTACCCCGGCAAAAAGCGTCTTTTCGGCAGCCGCCTGCGCTTAATAAAAGATTATTTGCAGGAAAAGAAAATGGAAGTGGGAGTAAGGCCGGCTATGCCTGAAAGGCAGGCTGCTATCAGGGCGGGAGTCGGTACCTTTGGCTGTAATACATTTTTTTACTCTCCGGGTAGGGGCAGTTATGTAGGTATTGTTGCCCTCGCTGTTAGCGGTGAGCTGGAACCGCAGATGCAGGAAGCTTCTTCGCGCTGTCCCGATGATTGCCGCTGTTGCATAGAGGCCTGTCCCACAGGAGCGCTTTATGAACCCTACAAGATGGATCCTCTGCGCTGTATTGCTTTTAACACTTATGGACCGGGCAACTTTCCGGGAGCCCCGGACGATATTCCCCTCGATATCCGGGAGAAAATGGGCTCCTGGATTTATGGCTGTGACCTTTGTCAGGATGCCTGCTCGCGGAACAAAAAAAGGCTTCAGCAAAAACTGGTTCCCGATGCTTTTCTAAAAGAGATGGCTCCGAAACTTGCTCCAACGGTTCTTTTAAACATGGATGATCGTTATTATCATGAAACGATTCAGCCGGTCCTTTACGGCTATATGTGGGAGAAAAAGTTCATGCAGCGTAATGCGGCTATTGCCCTGGGAAATAGCAAAGATGAAATGGTGGTTTCACTCTTAGGTAAAGCGATGGAGGATCCGCAGGAAATGGTCCGTGCTTATTCCGCCTGGGCTTTGGGACGTATTGGCAGGGCAAAGTGCTTTAAGGTTCTTGAAAAAGCCCTGGGCAGGGAAGATCGTGCCCCGGTGAAAAAAGAAATTCGTCTTGCCCTTGATAGCCTATGACATTTCCTGTTTTTCGTTTTATATTGACAATTAAGCCCCTCTGGTTTAGAATCTCTTTAGAGATTGTAAGGAAATCAAAATAGTAGTCCTGATGCTCATAGTTATTAGATATGAGAGAGCGCCGGATAATAAAACCGTGTGCTCTTTTTTATTTTTCCAGGGAGGCATGAAACCTTGAGTTCAGTCAAAGGTGTAAATATCATTAATGAACCGCTGGTGATTAACGGTGGCGGACTTGGAGTTAGTGACATTGCCAGCGTAGCCAGGCATTATGCTCCGGTATCTATATCTTCTGAAGCATTGAAACGTGTTGAGCGCTCCCGGTTGATGCTGGAAAAGCTGGTCAAGGAAAATGCTGTTGTGTATGGCATAACAACCGGTTTTGGCTGTTTCAGCGATGTCAGCATTTCCAGGGAAGATGCCATCAAGCTGCAAAAAAACCTAATTGCCAGCCATGCTGCAGCTGTCGGTGACCCGCTGCCAGAAGAAGCAGTGCGGGCAGCACTTTTGCTGAGATTAAATGCCCTGGCCAGGGGGTTTTCCGGGGTTCGTCCGCTGCTGGTTGAACAGTTGTCGGAACTATTAAATAAAGGTGTAACCCCTGTTATCCCCGAACAGGGCTCTTTAGGAGCCAGCGGTGATTTGGCGCCGCTTTCTCATCTGGCCCTCGTTTTAACAGGCCAGGGTGAAGCTTTTTATGGTGATAAGCGTATGCCCGGGGCAGAAGCCCTTGCTGCAGCAGGTTTAGAACCGTTAACCCTGGTCGAAAAAGAAGGACTGGCCCTGATTAACGGAACGCAAATTATGACAGCCATTGGTTCGCTTGCTTACCATGATGCTGTTAAACTATTTAAGACTGCCCTTGTAACAGCCGCACTTACTCTTGAGGCCCAGCTTGCGGTCCCCGATGCTTTCGATCCCCTGGTTGCTGAAGT
>PWSG01000289.1 GCA_003564055.1 Syntrophomonadaceae bacterium | reverse complement strand
TATGGAGAGGAGCACGAAGATGACTTATAAGGCACCCCGAGGAACTCGCGATATACTACCTGATGAAGCAAAAAAATGGCAGTACCTGGAGAAGAGATTTAGTGACTTTTGCAGCCTTTACGGATTTGGAGAAATTCGCACCCCCATGTTTGAACAAACCGAACTCTTCGTCCGCAGTGTTGGCGAAGATAGCGATATAGTTTCGAAAGAGATGTATTCATTCAAGGATCGCAGCGGGCGTGATTTGACTTTGCGCCCGGAGCTGACTGCAGCTGTTGCGCGAGCATACCTGGAGCACAACCTGAAGGAACAGCCTCAACCGGTTAAACTTTATTACATCGGGCCGATGTTTCGTTATGATCGACCGCAGGCAGGTCGGTACCGCCAGTTTAACCAGTTCGGTTTAGAAATATTCGGAGCGGCCAACGCTGCTGCCGATACTGAAATCATAGCTTTTTGTTATAAATTTTTTGAGTCGCTTAAAATAAAATATCTCTCCATAGAACTTAACAGCGTTGGTTGTCCGGTTTGCCGTCCGCAGTTTCGCGATGAGCTGGTTCCTTACCTGGAAAAAGCGGAGAAAGAACTCTGTGAAGACTGCTTAAAACGTTACAAAAGTAATCCGATGCGTGTTCTGGACTGTAAAACAGCAAGCTGCCAGTCTACGGTTGAAGCGGCGCCGCGTATGAGCGACCATCTTTGCCCCGATTGTGACAAGCATTTTACTACTGTTAAAGAGCTTTTAAACAAAATTAAAATTCCTTACAACTTGAACAACCGGCTTGTGCGCGGCCTTGATTATTATACCCGCACGGCATTTGAAATAACGGCCGGCGCCTCGGGCGCCCAGGCCTCGCTTTGCGGTGGGGGGCGTTACGATCACCTGGTAGAGCACTGTGGTGGTCCTCATACTCCCGGTGTGGGAGTTGCATTTGGCGTTGAAAGAATCTTCCTTGCCATGGATTGGAGTAAACAGCCTTTAAAGATTTCAGAGTCTGTCTATATTGCCTCAGCAGGAGATGGTCTTGAAGGAGAGTCTTTACTGCTTGCCTCTGTTTTAAGATCCCGCGGTATAGCTGCTGAAACAGAGATGATGGAGCGCAGCTTAAAGGCGCAGATGAAATATGCAGGGCGGCAGGGCTACAGCTATGTGGCGATAATAGGTGAAGATGAAATTGATCGTGGTGTTGTAACCCTGCGCAACATGAAAAGCGGGGAGCAGCAGGAAATATCCGGCGAAACTCTGCCTGAATTGCTTTTAAATGAGCAGGCTTTAGAAAAAGAAACTTTTTCTGCGTCCGGTGCTGACCCTGCGGAGGTTAAACTTCCTTCTCCGGGTATGGCTGACAGAAAAACTCATTATTGTGGGGTTTTGAATTCAAAACATGTAAGCCGCAGGCTTAAGCTTTCCGGTTGGGTTAGCAGGAGGCGTGACCATGGTGGTTTGATTTTTATTGACTTAAGAGATCGCAGTGGTATAATGCAGCTGGTTTTTGATCAACAGCAGGGGGACGAACTCTTTGTGCAGGCAGAAAGCCTGCGCAGTGAGTATGTCGTTGCTGTCGAAGGTGAGGTAGTCAGAAGATCCGAAGATAACATTAACCCTGCCCTGCCGACGGGCGAGATTGAAATGCGTGTCGATGCAATGGAAATTTTAAATACCTCCAAGACCCCGCCTTTTTATATTGAAGATAATACGGGCGTCGACGAAAACCTGCGGCTGCGTTACCGTTACCTTGATTTAAGGCGTCCTGAAATGCTAAGCCGTCTTGAACTCAGGCACAGGGCGGTAAAGTTAATTCGTGACTATATGGATCGCTACGACTTCCTGGAGATTGAAACTCCCGTGTTAACCCGCAGCACCCCCGAGGGAGCAAGGGATTTTCTGGTGCCAAGCCGTTTGCATGCCGGAGAGTTTTATGCCCTGCCTCAATCACCGCAGCTTTTCAAACAGCTTTTGATGGTTAGCGGTGTAGAGCGTTACTTCCAGGTTGTGCGCTGTTTTCGTGATGAAGACCTGCGGGCTGACCGTCAACCCGAATTTACCCAGGTAGATATTGAGACTTCTTTTTTCGGCCTGGAAAATCTTTTTGCCCTTACTGAAGGCCTGGTTGCCCTGCTCTATAGGGAGATACACGGGGTTGAAATTAACACACCATTTTTACGTATGCCTTATAAAGAGGCTATGAATCGTTTTGGCTCAGATAAGCCCGATATCCGTTTTGCCATGGAGTTGGTCGACCTCGATGACCTGGCCGCAAAAAGTAAGTTTAAGGTTTTTGCTTCTGCCCTTGAAAACAATGGTAATGTTAAGGGTTTGCGTGTAAAAGAGGGTGGCAAAATGAGCCGTAAAGATTTAGATGACCTTACCCTGCTGGCCCGTCAACTTGGGGCTAAAGGGTTGGCCTGGACTTATATCGAGGAAAACGGTTGGCGTTCGCCGATCAGTAAATTTTTTGACGAAGCCCTTACCAAAGAAATCAACCGGAGGATGGAAGCAAAACCTGGCGATGTTTTACTCTTTGTCGCCGACAGGTGGGATACAACCTGCTCTGTTCTCGGTTACCTGCGCACTCATCTGGCTCCTTCTGATATTGCCCCTGAACCGCATTTCCTCTGGGTGGTTGATTTTCCTCTATTTCATTATGACGATGAAGAAAAGCGCTTTGATTCCGATCATCATCCATTTACCGCACCCAGGCTTGAAGATAAACCGCTTCTGGAAAGCGATCCCCTGGCTGTGCGGGCCCAGGCTTATGATCTTGTTCTTGATGGAGTGGAAATTGGTGGAGGGAGCACCCGTATTCATGACAGTGAGACTCAGGCAATGATTTTCAAGCTGCTTGGCATGTCGGAAGAAGAGAGTAAAGCAAAATTCGGGTTTTTACTTGAAGCGTTAAACTATGGTGCCCCTCCGCACGGAGGAATTGCCCTGGGTCTGGATCGCCTGGTTGCGCTTTTGTCAGGGGATGAATCAATCAGGCAGGTTATCCCCTTTCCGAAAACAGCTGCTGCCGGCTGCCTGATGACCGGTGCGCCTGCTGCTGTTGACGAAAAACAGCTCGATGAACTGGGTATAGAGCTTCAAAGCCAAACAGAGGAAGAGGAAGGTGAAGGGGAAGCCTAAAAATACTCTTAGAAAGTGCGCCTGTCTTGCGCCTCGGGCTATTTTATGCTATTATTTTCTTGAAAAGTAAACTTAAATGGGTATCGCCCTGCGGTGTTCGTG
>PWSG01000248.1 GCA_003564055.1 Syntrophomonadaceae bacterium | reverse complement strand
TCATCCGGGTTTGCTGTAATCGGTTTTTCTACAAAAATATCTTTGCCAGCGTTTACTAATTTAACAGCGAGAGGATAATGGGTGGTATTCCCGGTTACTATTAAAGCACCATTAATAGATTTGTCATCCAATATCTCCTGCATAGATGCAGAAGGCGGCACTTCAAAGAGATCGCTGAAAAAGCTGCATCTTTCAGGATCTTCATCATATACAGCAGTTACTGAAACTCCCTCAATATCACGCAAAAAACTGAATAGCAACATTGCCCAGCGGCCGCAGCCAATTAATGCAAGCTTCATTATTTCATGTTCTCCTTTACTTCTATTTAGATCCCTGTCATATTTATCGCTGACTGAGGGCACAGTTCAGCACAAAGCCCGCAGCCGACACAATCCTGTTGCACGATATATGCATTTTCCCCGCCCGTAAAAGCGGACTGGTGCAGGCAAACCTTTTCACAGATGCCGCAATTAGTGCAGCTATCTTCATCTATCCGGGCTACTCTTGCCCTGGTGCGATTTACCTGGTCAGGGGGAATAATCCTGGAGCAAACTGCTCCCCTGAACTGTTAAATATCCGTGTAGCCTTTTTCAGTCATGTAATAATCCAGCTTTTTCAGGTAGTCTGCTATAACAGTGAAGCCTTCCATGTAAAGGGAGGTACAAATTTGAACACTTGATGCCCCAGCCAGGATATATTTAATAATATCTTCGCCACAGCTAACCCCGCCACTGCCGCTGATCGGGATATTAACCTGTGGTGCAGCAGCTGAGATCCATCGCAATGCATAATGAATGGCCCAGGGGCCACCGTGACCGGCAATACCGCCATGCATTATAGGTGCTTCTTTTTCCAGGTCAATATCAAGACCGGTGAAACGGCTGAACATTACCAGGCCGTCAGCGCCCGCTTTATCAAGACTGACAGCAGTCAAGAGAGGATCGGTCAACTGAGGGGTAAATTTTGCACAAACCGGAATGGAAACCTTATCTTTAACAAGCTTAACAGTTTCAATCGCAGCAGCGGTCCAGGTATCTTTTCCCTCCAGCATAACTTTGCTAAATGGGCAAGAACGGTTTATCTCCAGGGCGGCTGCTCCGGCTTCCTCCAGGCAGGATGCATAATCTGCCCAGGCCGGATCGCTAACACAGTTAATGCTGGCAATGACCGGGATAGAAACATCTTTTGCCGCCCTCCGAACTTCCTCAGCGTAGCGCTCCAGGTCCCAGGGGCTGGCCTGTTCAAAACTATAAAAGGTTGAAGAGTGCATAGGACCCCCTTTTCGCTTGATTATCGAATAACAGGGAGTGGGGTTTTTGCGGGTATACTCTTCTTCAAATAATGTTTTCATTACTACCGCAGCGGCGCTCATATCTTCAGCCTTCTTGATTAGTTCCAGGTGCTCAGAGGTCCCTGCAGAAGCTACAACAAGGGGGTTTTTAATTTTGAGGGATCCATACATGGTTTCCATGCCTGGCATAAAATCACGCTCCCAAATAGCAAGGCTGCAATCAAATTATGATTCTATTTTTGTTTTATCTCCTACAGACTGGCGAATTATTAGCTCAACCGGTACATTTTCAATTACAGGTTTATAATTTCTTTTTGAATTAATAAGCTTTATTACTCTTTCTGCGGACCTGACCCCGATCTGATAAAAAGACTGGGCAATTGTTGTTAAGGGGGGGTCCACCAGTGCAGACATCTCAATATTGTCAAAACCGAGCACTGCAATATCGCCAGGTATTGAATATCCCTTTTCTTTTATAGCTTTCATGATTCCAAATGCCTTTGGATCGCTGGTAGCAAAAACGGCATCGGGAAAATACCCTTCGTCAAAAACCCTGATCATTTCCCTGTAGCTATCTTCCCATGAATCTATATCATGCCTGACCAACTCTTTTTTGATTTCCAACTCTGCCTCATGCATTGCTTTTTCAAAGCCGGCATAGCGGCAGCGGTAAAGATCTAGTTCCAGCTTGCCGTTCATCAGGCAGATGTCTTTATATCCCCTGCTTATAAGCAATTTTGTTCCTTCAAAGGCACCCTGTAAGTTGTCAGTAATAACTGCATCTACCTGATCTTCCAAGCGCCTGATAACCAGGACCAGGGGAAACTTTTCTTTTTTTAACTCCAGCAGGTGTGAACTATCTTTAGTAGCTGTCGATACGATCAAACCGTCGATTAATTTATGGCGCAAGTTATCGATATATTCCTTCTCCAGCATCAGATTTTCTTCGGTTTTACTCAGAACAAGCGTATAACCGTGCTTGTTTACAGTATCACTTATCCCGTTAATCATTTGTGGGAATACCAGGCTGCGGAAGTTTGGAATGATCAGGCCAATGGCTCTGGACTTGCCGTTCCTCAAACCCTGGGCAAAAGCATTGGGCTGATACCCGAGGTCTTTTACCGCCTGCAATACTTTATTCCTCGTTTCATCTGCGACAGGTATATTTCCGCTCAGAGTTCGGGATACTGTGCTAATTGAAACTCCCGCTTTCCGGGCAACATCTTTTATAGTTATCACGGGCAATTTTCTCCTATCCTTTTATGTGTCCTGTTATGCAAACCTTTCCACAAACGTTTGCATAATACTTCGCTCTAAAATAAAATATTCCTTCCGCAATTCAGAATTTTTTATGTACAGAGATTTCCTTTAATAAAAACTTAAGCGCGTAGTGGTTAAGCGGCAGGAAAGGATCAAATAGAATTGACTCGCCTCCGCTTTAACATAAAGGCCATTTTACAGTTAAGCAAGTTATCTAATATTTTTGCGCTTCCAGGCCAGGTAAATGCCAATGCCGGCGACCGGAAGCAAAATGCCCGCAGCAAGATAAGGCAGGAAGCCTGCACTTTCCTTGTCGCCATCTTCTTCCAGCGACACACCTGCATCTGTAACTTCTTCAATATCAGGCTCCGGGGTTCTCCGCGATATGGCCAACCTGTGATGATGATCAGCTTCGTGATCAGCCTGGATTTGCATATTTCTAAAATTATCAGGTAGGGTTACGACAAAGGTCCCTTCCCACCTGCTACCGATCTGGTGCCCCTGAACTAAACCTGCTTCAAAATTTTTCGTAACACCATTTGCTTCTAAATTGTCCACTACGATATAATCATCCAGGCCTTCAAGCACTGTGCCCAGGTTTTCATCGCTTTTAAGCTCAACACTAACCCTTACATGACCTTGATCTGATACCAGTTTTTCATCATTAACCACGAGCTT
>PWSG01000181.1 GCA_003564055.1 Syntrophomonadaceae bacterium | reverse complement strand
TTTTGCGTATTTGGGTGGGAGCGAAAACTGTTTGCCTGGAGCGAAGCGGAGGGCAAGCTGTTTGAGCGGAGTTTTAACGAAAGCAGCATCTGCTGGTGGTTTTCTGGCAGTTGCTGCCCTGACCGGCGCTTATAGCCGACCGCGGCAATTTTGTTGACAGGTTCCTGGCGACAAAATTGCTTGATTTGTGCTTTTTATGCTTTTCAAGGGTCGGGGCGCGATGCACCCGGTTAACTATACGCAAGGCAACTTACTATAATAGTCGTTATGTAAGAGGCGGTTTTGTAGGGCGGGCTTTGCTATGCGGCCGATTGCATAACGCCTATTATCGGACGTTGCCCCTTGTTACGTGAAATTAGCCGGTAACCTGCATTTAGTGGCGACATGCGCGGCGCTAAATGCAGGTGGCAGCGTCAGCTGCCCAAAGGCGGAGGTTCGGGGGCCCGAGCCGTAGCCTGGACCGGTGGACCTAATGCACGGTATAGGCCCGGGTGGGTCAGGCCTGTAAGCGAAGGTTGAAGCGCCTTGGCCGGAGCGGGGCGAAGGTAGGCGGCAGCGGTTTTTGCTGCGGGCTGACACCGTCCTGCGGAGGACAAGTGGCTGAAACCGGAGCCTTGAATGACAAAATTTAACCCGGCACTGGCGGCGCTCTATTGCCAGGGTCGGGTTTATTTTTGACCGCTACTTTATTTTGGTTTTTAAGCGGAGGCCCTGCGGCCTGGACCGGAAGAGAAGCCCGAGCTCGTTACCGACCGGGCGGAGCTGGAGGGGAAGGCGGAAGGACCGGAGCATCCTTTTCTATGACAATGTTTTGCCCTTAATTTAGCTGGGGCCGGGCTTCGCGCCAGTTAAATTAAGGGCAAATCTTTGACCGCCTGCTCTTAAGGGTTTTGCTTTTCGGGTACGGTCGGCCACCGGCCCCACCGCCCCGGCCGGCATGGATCAGGCTGCTGCACGGGTCTGGCTATATGGCCGGCCGAGTGATTCTAACATTTCATAAAATGCTGTTTTACGGGCCTGAAATGCTCCAGTTGTAATACCAGGTATATATCTACCCACATTGCTTTACGTGTCTGGTGTTACGTATCTTGTTTTATCAGCAGTTACTGGCCAGCGGATATTGTCAGTGGTTAGAATGGTTTTAATAACAGTAACAGGGTTAATAATATCATGCTTGTTAAGACCTTTATCGCCCTTGAACTACATTTCAGGAGTGGGAGGAAGGTGCCTTGATATAGCAACCAGCTCCGTCAGCACGTGGCGGAGGCCCTGCGGGTTGGCCCGGAGCGGAGGCCCAGTTGAGCGCCTTATGCGAAGCAGGTCTGCAGCGCAGGCAACTGGCGGGGCCGGAGCTATTGTGGAGATGACAAAGTTTTGCCCGGGTTTAGCCTGGGGCCGAGGTTTGCACCAGGGGGAGCCGGGCATATCTTTGACCATGCCTTTTTCTTTTATTTATGCGGAAAGCCCCACTACCTGGTCCTGAGCGAAGCGGTGGCCAGGTTGTAGGGCTGGAGCTTTCCCTGCCAAATTATAAGCGCCTATCCTGCTGAAGCGTTCTTTGTAGAAGCAGGGTTGACGCTTATAATTTGGCCGCATCCTTGCATTAACGGGTTAATTGTTTCATAAAAGACCTAATTTAACGATCTATACAGCCTGCATTCATTTAGTCTTCCCTCAGCAGGCCATTCTTTACCGTACCGCCCCTGGTGCCGAGCAAACGATCTGTCCCGCAGCAGGGGCAGTACAGCGGCTCTCTTAGCCAGGCCCATTCAAACCACAGCAGGTGGCTACCCTGCCGCTGGATTTGAAATCCGAGAGCACCAAAGATTCCCATCTACACTTAATTCTTTTCCATCCACTTAAAGCTGCTCAGAAAGCTTTGCCAATAGTTGTCTCCTCGATAACCCGGTATAGTCAATAATTTCTCTCAATGTCACATCAGGTGAAAATGAGTCCGGCAAATCCCAGGCTTCATAAATTTCAACCTCTGATAACCCTGTTTCTTCAGATATCTCGCCTATGGTTGCCATGGCAGTAATTTCCTGTAGTTCTTGGTTCAGATCTTCAATTGTTCCCTGTTCCCGTGCATCTTGACTTGCCTGAAATGCTCGCCTTTCAGAACCAACCACAATTTCATCACAATCATCCTCTTCTGCTTGTTGTTGCCAGGGGGAAAAACTTTGCCGATCTAATTGACCCATACCCTGAGCGGATAATGTTCGCCCTCTATCCCAATAACCCATTTGAATGGCAAATAGAACAGTAATGCCAATTACCAGGACTGCCATTAACCCGGCATGGTGAGATTTAAGTGATTTTAAATTTAAGGAAAGCGCTCCTTCTTTCGGACATTTATCAATGCATTTATAACATCTTATACAATTACTGTCATTGATTTTCTCCATATCGGCAATTTTTATGCCGACAGGACATACCTTTTCACATTCTTTACAGGCCCCGCACGTAGAGCTTCTAACGGGCTTTAAAAAACTCAAGCGGTTAAAAATCATAATTGCCGCACCAAGAGGACATAAGTAGCGGCAGAAAAACCGTTCGATGGATAATGAAAGGCCCAGCACAACCAACAGGATTATACCTCCCATTAAAACATCTTCAATCAGCTCATCAGGCTCAAATACTGTCATAAAAGCGGACCAGGGGCACCAGCCTTTATAAAATAGCTCCCCCAGGGACCACGCGAAATACAAAATAACTCCCAATAAAACATATTTTAATGGCCTGAGCAAAATGTCAGGCCACCCTTTAACCTCAATCTTTTTTATGCCCAGCTTTTTTCCTAATTTACGAGACCATTCTCCCAATGTGCCAAGCGGGCAAAACCAGCCACAAAAAATCTTTCCCAACAAAATAGCCGAAAAGACAATTGCAAGAAACAAAAACAAAGAAGAACCATGTGTTCTGTACACAAAAGTACCTTCAGTAAAAAGTGAGTAAAGGCTGACCAGCCCTCCGAATGGGCACAGGGCATGGGCTGATGGGTAAATATTGTCGAAAGCATGTAAAAAAGCAAAAACTAAAAAAGAAGCTACCAGAATGCCTTGCCATAAAGATCTATTCATGATTTTTTTCAACAAAATTGCAGCAACCTCCCGGCCTATTTTATTTTCAAGTTTTAATTGGACAAATTAGTAAAAACTTTTGGGTCAGGATTATAATCAATTACAAGGCAGCAACCAATATTATTTAAGAATAATCCCCCACCTAAGGCGGGGGATTATTCTTAATCAGCACCT
>PWSG01000122.1 GCA_003564055.1 Syntrophomonadaceae bacterium | reverse complement strand
TTGCCCACGGACCCTATAATACTGTGGTCGGACGTTTAGATGAAGTCAGGGCAGTCCGCAACCCGGTCTTAATCTGGGAAAAAGATAAAGAGTAAATTTTGGAAAAGTAGGGTGTTATAGTGTGGGGGTGGCAGGAAAGGATTTGATCTTTCCTGCTTCCCCTGATTTATTCTTTGTACAGGAGTCAGGAGTCAGAATGAGCATAGGAAATGGGGAAGAAATTATTTTAAACAGAAAGGCTGCATAATAGGCTCTTTAAGGGTATGATAGGTATATATGTTGGATTAATTTATTCCGGAGGGTGTTATGAAAACCACTGAGCAGGAGCTCAATAAATTATTGGATAAAGCCTGGGAGACAAGAAAACTATTTTTTCCCGACCAGGTTGAGTTTTCTGCTCCGAACCGCACCCTTTCTGTCAGTGTAACCGGAAGTAGCTGTTCATTAAAATGCGGCCACTGCAATGGTATTTATCTGCAGAATATGGTCACCCTGGAGAAAGCGCTTGGCAGCAAGAGGGGAAGGGAAAGGAGCTATCTTGTATCAGGAGGCTCAGATGAGCAGGGCAGGGTTCCCCTTTTGGAAAAATGGGCTGAACTGAAGGAGTTGGCTGCCCGCGGTCCCTTAAACCTGCATACCGGGCTGGTTACTGAATATGAGGCTCAGCGTTTGGCAAAAATTGCCAGAGTTGTCTCGTTTGATTTTCTGGGTGATAATGAAACAATTGCTGCTGTATATGGTTTGTCAGCAACGGTTGATGATTATCTTGCTTCATACCGTTATCTGCAAAAGTATACCAGTGTTATCCCGCATATCTGCATCGGGCTTAATGCAGGTGTAATTAAGGGAGAGTATGACGCCCTGCATCTTCTAAAGGGTGAGGCTGTTGAAGCGATCAGTATGATTGTATTCCGCCCTACCGCTGGGACTGATTTTAGCGGAAGTGAAGCGCCGCTGCCTGAAGAAGCAGCCTTTTTTATTGCCACTGCCAGGCTGATGTTTCCTCGAATCCCCATTTACTTAGGCTGCATGCGGCCCGGAGGACGATACCGTGAAAAGCTGGATTCACTTGCTCTAAAGGCCGGTGTTAATAAAATAGTTTTGCCTGCTCCTGCTGCCCGCCGGAAGGCAGAAGATTTAGGTTTAGAGATATCAATATCTGAGGAGTGCTGTTCTCTATGATTCGCCTGTCAGCTGGAACTGCTGCCCTGCTGGGACTTTCCACCAATCGCATGGACGCTTACCCGACCACGGCTTACCTGCTGTCAGGCAAAAGCTGCCAGATGAAGTGTGCATTTTGCCCCCAGGGAACAGGTGAAAACGAAATTTTAAACCGATTGGGACGAATCAACTGGCCGGAATATGCCTGGGATGAAGTGGAAAAAGCTTTGAAAAAAATAGAGAGCAAAGGTTTGGAAAGGATCTGTCTTCAATCTGTCAGGCATAGTGAAGGGGTAGAACCCTTAATTGATATCGTAAAACGAGTAAAAAATTTATCCAACCTTCCCTTATCACTTTCAGCATGGATCGAAAATGAAAAAGAAGCAGCAGCCTTAATTGATGCAGGTGTAGATAAGATCAGCGTTTCGATTGATGTAATTAACCCTTCTGCTTTTAAAGGTATTAAGGGTGGTTCTCAAAAGGATCGCCTGGAATTACTCTTGAAATGTGCAGAAAAACTGCCGGGCAGGATGAGCACTCATCTAATATGCGGGTTAGGCGAGACTGAATATGAAGCTCTGAAAATGATTGACATGCTGCTCAAAGCTAATATAACTATTGCCCTTTTTGCTTTTGTTCCGCTGAAAGGTACTGCCATGGAAAGCCTTCAGCCTCCTCCTGTTGATTTCTACCGCCGTATCCAGGCTGGACATTACCTTTTAAAACAGGGAAAAATTGATTTTAACTCATTCGGGTTTGATAATGAGCGCCTGGCATCATTTGGTCTAAAGGAAGAGGTGTTAAAAGAGATACTTTCAGGCGGTGAAGCATTCCAAACCAGTGGCTGTACGGGTTGCAACCGGCCATACTATAATGAACGGCCAGGAAAAACAACTTATAATTATCATCGTCCTTTAAGCAAGAATGAATCAAGGGAAGCTGTTTTGCAATTATTAGAATCATCGAAAATAAAATCGGTTAGCAGGTAGTTTTTTCAAGGAGGAAATTATAAGTGCGCTACCAGTGGCGCTTGATTCTAGATCCCCCCCTTACGGGGAGAGAAAACATGGAAAAAGATCTTGAACTGATGGGCGATGTTTCCAGGGGAGACAGCCCTCCTGTTCTACGTTTGTACCGCTGGGCGCCTCCTGCCGTTTCCTTTGGTTATTTTCAGGATCAGGAAGAAGTTGTTGATTTGAAGGCCTGTCGTAAAGCAGGAATTGATGTCGTCCGTCGGCCTACCGGGGGGCGGGCTGTTTTACATGATCACGAACTGACTTATAGTATTGTAGTGCCCGAGGTACACCCATTTATCAACAATGGGGGTGTGATGGATGCTTACCGGGCAATCAGCCGGGGTATTGTTACTGCTTTCAACCTGCTTAACATAACGGCATCGTTGACACCAGAAGCAAAGGGACAGGGTGATTTGTCACCTGGCTCCTGTTTTGATACCCCTTCTGCCTATGAAATTCAGGTTGAAGGGAAAAAGGTTGTAGGCAGTGCTCAGCTGCGCCGTGACGGCATAGTCTTGCAGCACGGGGCGATAATTTTTAAACTGCAGGGAGAACTATACAATAAAATTTTGAAAAAAAATTACCTCCAGGCTGAGATTAAAAAACAAGTAGAGCTTGGTGAAAAAGCGGCCGGCCTTGACGATCTGGGTTATGATATTAGCTATAACCGGATGATCCGGGCTTTGGTTAAGGCATTTTCAATGGTTATTCCGGCTGTCTTTACCAGCCATGATAGAAGGTTGTAAAATGTTTTTATGGCAAGGTTAATTTGACAAGTTTAATCGAAAAGATTTTTTTAAGGAGTGATGCCAATGAGTGAACAATATCAAGTAGTAATTATTGGTGGAGGGCCTGGTGGGTACCTGGCTGCACTGAGGGCCGGTTCGCTGGGCTTGAAAACTGCGGTGATTGAAAAAGATACCCTGGGAGGGGTATGTTTAAACCACGGGTGCATTCCGACCAAAGTTTTAACCCATGGCGCTGCCATGTATCGCCGCCTGCAAACAGCGGATCAATTTGGTTTTATCATTAAAGAGATGGAGTTTAATTACCCTCAACTGCAGAAAAAAAAGCAGGAAGTGGTCAAAGAGCTGGTAGATCATATTGGAGAACTGATGGAAAACAAAAAGGTTGATGTGTTCTATGGTGATGCCAGGGCTTTGAGCTCTAAACAGGTCAGTATTAAAGCTGCAAATGGTGATGAAATCAAGCTGGACACTAAAAATGTTATTTTAGCAACCGGCAGTGATGAAGTTTACCCGCCTACGCCGGGCATAGATCACCCAGATATTATTACCTCCAAAGAAGCCCTTGCCCTTGAAGAGCTGCCTGAAACAATGGCTGTAATTGGCGGCGGGGTAATTGCCCTGGAAATGGCCTCAATCTTTATGGGGCTGGGTGTAAAGGTTAAGATTGTTCACCGCAGCGAGAGATTCCTGCGCAGGAATGACCTCGAAATGGTCCGCCGTCTTTCAACCTACATGCGTAAGGGCGGCCTGGAGATAATGATGAATTCCCCGATTGAAGTGATTGAAAAGGAAACAGAAGGTTTTAAGCTAACAGTTAATACGAAAAAAGGTCAGGAGATTGTAAAAACTGAAAGTCTTCTACTGGCAGTTGGACGCAAACCGGCTTTCGGCGACCAGGATCTCGAAGCCCTCGGTGTAGATTACGACAAAAACGGGATTAAGGTTAATAGTAAAATGGAAACTACTGCTCCTAATATTTATGCTGTAGGTGATGCTACTTATCCAAACTATTTCCTGGCCCATACAGCTTACCACCAGGGTATAGTTGCTGCAGAAAATATTGCCGGCAAGGAAGCGCACTTTGATGGAACAGCTGTGCCAAGCTGTCTTTTCACCGATCCCGAGTTAGCGTACGTTGGAATTAGCGAGGAAGAAGCAAAGGAAAATGGCCTGGAAAATGTTAAAACCGGCAAGTTTCCGTTTTCAGCCAGCGGCAAAGCGGCCACCCAGGATGAAAAAGAAGGTGCTGTAAAGATAATAACCGCCGGAGAAGAGGATAGAATTGTGGGAATGCATATTCTTGGACCCCATGCGTCAGACTTAATCCAGGAAGGAACTTTGGCAGTAGCCAGGGGAGTAACTGCCAAAGAAATGGCAGAGCTGATTCATCCCCACCCAACTCTTTGTGAGTCAGTTTGGGAAGCGGCAATGGGTCTTGATAAAGATGCTCTGCACCTGACCAGGCGATGAAAAAGATAGGCTTAATTATAAACCCTGTTGCCGGGATGGGTGGAAAAGTTGGTTTGAAGGGCACCGATGGGCCGGAAATAGTTGAAAAAGCCAGGGCGTTGGGGGCCCGGCCTGAATCTGCCCTAAAAGCCGGTTATGCCCTGCAGATGTTAAGCGGGTTAAAAGATCAGTTGGAAATAGTAACCTGTCCGGGAGAAATGGGTGAAGAAACAGTCCGTAAATCCGGGTTTGAACCCCGTTTAATTGGCAGCACTAATAAACCGAGTACTGCTGAAGATACTGAAAAGGCAGCAAAGGAAATTGCCGCAAAGGGTGTGGAGCTGATTCTTTTTGCCGGTGGGGACGGAACTGCACGTAATATTTATCATGTTCTTGGTGATGATAACGTTCCCCCTGTAATCGGGATTCCAGCCGGGGTGAAAATCCACTCTGCGGTCTATGCCACTACCCCCCGCAATGCAGGGGAACTGGCCAGGTTGTACCTGCAGGAGGGCAGCCTGCCCCTGCGCCGCGCAGAAGTAATGGATATCGATGAAGAAGCTTTCCGCGAAGGTCGTCTTTCTGCCAGACTGTACGGATACCTGATGGTTCCCTGTGCGGGCGATTTAATGCAGCATTTGAAAATTGGCGGAGTTGGCTCGGAAGAATCTGTGCTTGAGGCTATTGCCGAGCAGGTTGTTGAACATATGGAACAGGATGTTGTTTATATAGTGGGGCCGGGTTCGACCACTGTCTCGATTATGCAAAAGCTTGGTCTTAATAGCACCCTGCTCGGTGTTGATGTTGTCGAAAGCGGCAAGCTGCTTGCCGCCGATGCCAGTGAAAAGCAAATTCTTGAGTTGATTAAAGGCAGGCCAGCTAAAATTATTGTAACAGTAATTGGCGGCCAGGGCTATATCTTTGGCCGCGGCAATCAGCAGATCAGCGCAGAAGTGATCAGGCAGGTTGAAAAGAAAAATATCATAGTAGTTGCTACCAGGGAGAAAGTGCTTTCCCTTGATTATGGGCACCTTTTAGCGGATACCGGTGACGACGAAGTAAATGCAATGCTTGCCGGTTATATCCGGGTAATAACCGGTTACAAGGAGGAACTGGTCTATCCTTTAACTTCTTAACTGGCATAAAAAAATTAAACCTGCTTTTTGCCTTGGTTAGCCGGGCAGCTATTTATAGTTTGTCTTAACAGCTCCCCGGCTTTAATTATACAAGACATAGTGGTATTATATTATTGTGCTTTACAGCTATCATAGATTCATTACAAGGAGATGTAGTCATTGCAGTTAATGGAAGGCGAAAAAGAGAAGATTCTTTCCTCCGTTGATGAAGTCCTCAGTAATAGCTCAAAGAAAAAGGAAAATTTAATTACTATCCTCCAAAAAGTTCAGGCTAAGCTGGGCTATCTGCCGGCCCTTGCAATGGAGAAAATCGCTGATGGGATTAATGTGCCTGCCGCTGATGTATATGGACTGGCTACATTTTATAACCAGTTTCGTCTTAATCCACCTGGCGATCACCAGGTTAAAGTCTGCCTCGGGACTGCATGTTACATGGTCGGGGGAGATATTACCTTAGAATCATTTGAGCGTCGTATGGATATCAAGGAGGGTGAAACCACACCCGACCGGCGTTACAGCCTGGAACGAGTTGCCTGTGTCGGCTGCTGCACCATGGCCCCGGTTGTGGTTGTTGATGATGAAGTGGAAGGGAAAGTGACTCCGACCCGGGTAGATGGAATTATGCTCGAACTGGAGAGTAAAAATGGAAAAGCTGAAAGCAAAGATGATCCAGGAGAGAATCAGGTTACACATCAAAAAGAAGGTGAACAGGAATGAGTGGTTCCGGTTCTGAAAAAATATACAGTAAGCTTTACGAACAGGCAAAGGCAAAAGTTGAGCCCAAAGAAAGCAAGGCAAGGGTACTGGTTGGAACTGCTACCTGCGGCGTATCAGCAGGAGCTTTAAAAATTAAAGAAGATTTTGAGCGCGAAATAAAAGAAAAAGACCTTGATGCAGATGTTGTAGAAGTTGGTTGTATCGGTCACTGTTATGCTGAGCCGATGGCGGTTATTGCCAAGCCCGGTTTTCCTCCTGTCTGCTATGGCTATCTTGACGAAGGCCTGGTTCACCGCCTTGTGGAGGACTTCCTTGGCGGTGATGATCCTTCCTATGAATATGCCCTGGCTGCCCTGGAACGCAATGATGTTTTTCCAACCTTCGAAGATTTTCCACGCGGTGTATACGAACAAAAATTGATTCTTGAAAACTGCGGTTTTATTGATGTGCGGGATATTGAAAGCTATATTGTTCGCGAAGGATACAGCGCTCTTTCAAAAGCTTTAGCGGGCAAGCCGGCCGAGGTTTTAGAAGAGATAAAGGCTGCCAATTTGCGCGGTCGTGGCGGGGCAGGTTTTCCGGCGGGTATTAAATGGGAAGCCTGCTTAAATGGCGGAGCAGATGAAAGATATGTTATCTGCAATGCTGACGAAGGCGATCCCGGCGCTTTTATGGACCGCAGCATCCTGGAGTCTGACCCCCACCTGGTAATCGAAGGTATGATCCTTTGCGCATATGCTATAGGGGCCCATAAGGGTTACTTATATATTCGTGCAGAGTATCCCCGTGCTGTCAGGCATGTTCAGGAAGCCATCAACCAGGCTCGTGAGAAAGGCCTGTTAGGTTCTTCTATCATGGATACTGAGTTTGCTTTTGATCTGGATATTTTTCAGGGTTCAGGAGCATTTGTCTGCGGTGAAGCAACCGCTCTGGTTAATTCTATGGAAGGTAAAATGGGCATGCCTGAGAGCAGGCCGCCTCGATTGGCGAGCAAAGGTTTCCGGGGCAAGCCGACTATTCTCAATAATGTTAAAACCTTTGCTTATGTGCCATTTATTATAAACCGTGGAGCAGATTGGTTTAAAGGCATTGGAACTGATCACAGTCCCGGTACAGCAGTATTTTCACTTGTTGGCAAGGTGGCCAATACAGGTCTGGTTGAAGTTCCTATGGGCACAACTTTGCGCCAGTTGATATATGAAGTGGGAGACGGCCTGCCGAACGAAAAAGAATTCAAAGCGGTGCAAATTGGTGGTCCTTCCGGCGGTTGCTTGCCTGAATCTGCCCTTGATGTGCCGATTGATTTTGATTCCCTGCATGAAGCAGGAGCAATTATGGGATCAGGCGGCCTGGTTGTAATGGATGAGGATGACTGCATGGTGGCGGTAGCCCGCTATTTCCTGGAATTTACCCAGCACGA
This sequence comes from Syntrophomonadaceae bacterium, assembly GCA_003564055.1. GTDB lineage: Bacteria > Bacillota > Dethiobacteria > DTU022 > DTU022 > T3SED10-7. Next base: position 4,630 of record PWSG01000122.1, on the reverse strand, counting down.
ATCTTGCGGGAAATGTACTTTCTGCCGCCTGGGAACAAAACATATGCTTGATATTTTAAATGATATTACCATGGGTGAAGGTGATGAGGAAACTCTTAGCTTGCTTAAAGAGCTTGCTGAAGATGTTCGTGACGGTTCGCTCTGTAATCTTGGCAAGACTGCCCCTAACCCGGTTTTAACAACCCTGGAGTATTTTTATGATGAGTATCGGGCTCATATTGAAGAAGGTCGCTGCCCTGCCCTGGTCTGCCGCAATTTAATACTGTATTATATAGAACCGCCAAAATGCAGCAAGCTTTGCAATGTTTGTGTGGGCAGCTGTCCTACTGAAGCGATTTTTACAAGAGATGATGGGTTAAAAGAGATTGACCAGGAAAAATGCGTTAAGTGTGCTAACTGCCTGAAGGCATGTCCGCCTGAATATAACGCGATAGTTAAAATTTCACCTCCGGTGTTGCCGCCCGAAAAGGAGAAAAAAACAAAATGAACAAACCTGTAAAAATAATTATAGATGACCATGAAATAGAAGCTTTTGCAGGTGAAAAACTGCTTTGGGCAGCCCTGGATAATGATATATTCATTCCTCATCTTTGTGCCATCAGGGAGGAAAAAAGATCCGGTGCTTCATGCCGTCTTTGTTTTGTAGAAATAGAAGGTATATCACAACCGGTAACTTCATGCACAAAATCTGTGGAAGATGGTATGGTAGTTAAAACCAGGAGCCCACGAATAGATCGTCTCGTTAAAACCGGTTTTGAGCTGCTGCTTTCAGATCATGATTTGAAATGTCGCGAATGTCCTGCTAACCGCAGCTGCGCTCTCCAGAAAATTGCAAAAGAACGTGGTTTAAAGCTGCGCCAGAAGCGTTTTAAGCATATTGAAAGAGATTATCAGCTTGATGATAGCCCTAAAGAATTTGCTTTTAACCGCAGCCGCTGTGTGCTCTGTGGGCAGTGTGTTTGGGCTGATCGAGAAGAAGCTAAAATAGGGGCCATCGGTTTTACCAGGCGGGGCATAAAAAGAGTTGTGACTACTTTTGAAGATTTACCCCTGGCAGAATCAATTTGCACTGAATGTAAACTATGCGTTGATGCCTGCCCGGTTGGAGCTCTTTACTACAAAGATTTGAAAAAGTAAACGATGTTTAAGTTTCCTTTAGCGTAAGCAATGATTATAATTTCTTTTAAGGATAAATGCCTGTTAGATAGGGTTAATTGACCTCGCAGCTTTTTACTAACCCCTCCAAATATGCTATACTATTAATATGGTTTCCTGCCAGACGCAGGAAATAAATTATTTAGAGGAGTTGAATTTTATGTCTGGTTTAGTTGCCATATTTGGCAAAAAAAGCGGAGAGTCCGATATGGAGCCGCTTATAGAAAGGGTTAAATTTAGAGGCAGCGGCAAGGGGGTTCAGGCTGATGAAGATGGTTACGGGATGGCAGTTTTGAATAGTACGGCACCCAAAGAAGAAAGTGATCTGTCTGCAGCGCTTGACGGATACATGGTGTTTTCTGAAGAGGAAGGGACAATATTGCAGGGTGGTGAAGGTGAAACAAGATTCTGCGATATGTTTGACAAGGAAGGCCTTTCCTGTTTTGAAAGCATCGAAGGAGAGTTTGCCATCGCTTATTTCGACGAAGAGGGTAGCCATTTAGTTGCCAGGGATCCATTTGGTGTAAAACCTCTCTATTATGCAAAAAAAGACGGCACGCTTTATATTGCCCCGGAAATAAAAGCACTGTTAGATTTAGATGTTGAGATAAAAGAGGCTCCACCCGGCAGTTATTTAGACGATAAAAACGGCTGGGTCAGGTATTATAAAGTTCCCCGGATTAAAGAAAATAAGGAGCTTTCCCAGGAAGAAGCAGAAGAAAAAATGCGGCACCTGCTCTACCTTGCAGTTGAAGAACGGATTAAGGGAGAGCAAAATGTAGGTTTTTACCTGAGCGGCGGTCTTGACAGTAGTATTGTTGCTGCTCTTGCGGCGGAGATATCTCCTGAACCGATAAATGTCTATACTGTTGGAGTAAAAGGTAGTAAGGATATAGAATATGCAAAAATTGTAGCTGAACGAATCGGTGCAAGGCATCATATTTATACTTATGAACTTGATGAAATGCTTGAGGTTCTGCCCAAGGTTATTTTCCACCTGGAGTCCTTTGATTGTGCTTATGTGCGTTCCTCGATACCGAACTATATTGCAGCTCGTTATGCAGCTAAAGATGGTCGTAAGATTATGCTGACCGGGGAAGGCGCCGATGAGATTTTTGCCGGCTACAGCTACTTAAAAACACTTGACTCTGAACAGGAAATTACTGAAGAAATAGAAGGATTTTTAAAAAACTTAAGCAAAACAGGCCTGCAGAGGGTAGACCGGATGAATTCTGCACATGGGCTTGCCTGCCGGGTTCCTTTTCTCAAACCCGCCCTGCTTGAACTAGTGCAGCAATTTCCTCTTGATTGGAAACTGCACAACCGTGAAGAAGATGTACCGGTTGATAAATGGATACTCAGGCATGCTTTTGTACCCGAACTGGGCGAAAAAGTAGCCTGGCGTGAGAAGCAGCAGTTTGATCAAGGTTCAGGATCTTCGGATATGCTTACTGCAATAGCCGAAGAGGCGATCAGTGATGAAGAGTTTGCCAGGGAGTCTGCGGAAGCGCCGACACCTGTAAGGAATAAAGAAGAGCTTTATTACTATCGTATGTTCAGGCGTTACTATCCGGAATCAGTTTTGCCGCTGGTAGGCCGTTGGACCAAAACGAGCTAATTATGAAGGAGACTGGTTGTTGAACCATAAAGCAATTATTTTTGATCTCGACGGCACATTGCTTGACACCCTGCAGGATTTAGCGCTGTCTGTTAATAACGTTCTCAGGCAAAAAGGTTACAGTGAGCACAGTGTGGATGCTTACCGCTATTTTGTCGGTGACGGTATTGAGAAGCTGGCAGAGCGGGCTTTTCCGGCAGGAACTTTTGTAGAAAAGATGGATCTGGATCTTGCTGTACGCGAAATAAAAGAAGAATATGGCCGCAGGTGGGCTGATAATACCAGGCCTTACCGGGGCGTGCCCGAGCTGCTGAATTTTCTGGAAGAAAAGCAGATTCCCAAAGCTATATTCTCAAACAAACCTCACGAATTTGCACTCTTAACAGTTGATGTTCTTTTGGCCGACTGGTCTTTTTTCGATATTATCGGTATCAGGGCAGGGACACCCCGTAAGCCTGATCCAGAAGGTGCTATGCAAATTGCAAGAGCTTTACAAATAAAACCCCGGGAAATAATTTATTTGGGTGATACCAGTACAGATATGCAAACTGCAGTTGCAGGAGGTTTTTACCCACTGGGAGCATTATGGGGTTTTAGAACCGGGGAAGAATTATTGAAAGGCGGAGCGCAAGATTTAGTCCGGGAACCGTTTGACGTAGCCGATTATTTTAAATAACAGCATTATGTGGAGGCGATGATGACATTAAATCCGGCCTACCTCGTAGACTTTGACGGAACCATAACAACTTTAGACATTTCTTATGAATTAGCTAAACGTCTTGCCGGTGAAGGTTATGAAGATATTGATCATGTTTACCGGCAAAAAGAAATACCGATCCGGGAGTGGCTTAAGCGCACTGCGCAGGTTTTACCTCATGATATGGATTTACTTCTATCTAAATCTTTAGAGTGGGCTGCAATTCGTCCTGGTTTTGAACGGTTCCTGGAAAATGCCGCTATGCAGGGCAGGCCGGTGTTTATTGCCAGCGACGGGTTTGGATTTTATATTGAACCGATTCTTAGAAAGCATGGCTTCTTTGAGGAGGTCTGCTTTATATATCGTAATGACACATATATTAATGCTGAAGGTAAACTTGAGGTAAAGACCCCCCATGCCCATAGAATATGTAACGTTTGTGGCAATTGCAAAGCTCTTCACGTGGTAAATCTGAAAAAACAGGGCAGGCCGGTAATATATATAGGAGACGGCAGCAATGACCGCTATGGCGCATCATGGGGAGATCATGTATATGCCCGTGATCAACTGGCAGAATACAGCCGTCAATATAAATTTGATTACTCGCCCTGGAACAATTTTTACGATATTATTAATGTTAGCAAACCTGATATAAAAGATCGCTCTGAAAACTCGCTGTGCTGTCCGCAGGGCAGGGGTATAAAAATTTAAGAACAGTTAGTTTAAAAATGAGAAAGGCAAAGTATTATTTTGCTAACAACGGTTCATTTAAAATGATAGTGAAAAAGGGAGGGTCCTATGAATTATACTGAGCAGGTTGAACAGCTGGCTGAATTGATAAAGAAATATAATAATATATATGTTTTAACCGGTGCGGGTATCAGTACTGACAGCGGGGTTCCCGATTTTCGCTCTCCCGGAACAGGATTGTGGGAAAAAGTTGATCCTATAGCGGTTTCTTCAGTTGATGTCCTCTATAACAACCCCCGTCTTTTTTATGAGTCAGGTTTTAGCCGTTTTGCCAAAATATCAAATGCCAGGCCCAACCCCGGTCACAGGATTTTGGCTGAATTAGAAGACCGGGGTTACCTGAGAGGTCTGATAACCCAGAATATAGATGGTCTGCATGTAAGGGCCGGCTCTAAAAATGTATGGGAAGT
>PWSG01000294.1 GCA_003564055.1 Syntrophomonadaceae bacterium | reverse complement strand
TAACCGACAACCTTGCGCGAGTACTTGTCAGTAACCAGGCTCAAATAGACGAAATCCTCACGGGTCCGAATGTAAGTTATGTCACTGATCCACACGCAAACACGCATTAAGAATTGAGCCAAACACGCATTAATTTTTGAGCCACCTTTAATCGACAGCCTCTGTATACTATTGGACACACAGTTCAATGGAAAGGAGGCGGAAAGGATGTTAAAGGTGGAAGACATACAGGGTATAGCGGAGTATTGTCGTGTACTGGGTCACAGTGCCCGTGAGGCGTCACGAGTATTTCAGCGTTCACGCAACACGGTCGCCAAGGTTCTAAAGGAAGGCGTTGAAGGTTTTCGTCATCGCGAGGTGCATCGTCGCAAGTCTCGCGTGCTTTTCCCGGTCCATCAGCATTATATTGACGATGTGCTTGAGGGTCGTAAAGGCGGAGTACAGGTAGGCAAGCAGAAGCACAATGCGCTGACGATCACAAACCATCTACGTTCTGAGCTTGATTACGCCGGCAGCGTATCTCAAGTTAGGCGTTACATAAGCCGTCGTCGTTCTGAGCTTGGGATATACCGCGGCGAAGTCTCGTTGGATCGGGTCAGGCAACTCGAAGGTCTTTGCGAGGCGGATTGGACTGAAGTCAAGGTCCATCTTGGTTCTGCCTTGACCAGCGTGTGGTTGTTCGTGATGCGCTTTCGCTTCAGCGGAGCGTTGTTCGTGCGCGCCTACCGGGCGATGGACACGGAGAGTCTTCTGGACGGTTTGCAGCGCGGTTTCGAACACTTTGGCGGTGTGCCGGCGGTCCAGTTGGACAACCAGAAAGCAGCGGTGATCAAGTTGTTGAAGGGCCGTGCTCGTCTTGAGACCAAAGCCTTTGTGGCTTTTCGTTCTCATTACTGCGCGCGAGTGCAATACACGATGCGCTCGTCTCCGGACGAGAACGGTTCGGTCGAGGCGACCATGGGACCTGCGGCCCGTTGGTTGGTGCCGGTGCCTTTCTGTGCACGCCTGAGCGATCTGAACGGGTATTTGCTGGGTTGTTGCACTCGCTATCTCAGTCACCAGATCCGGGATCGTTCGGGTTTGGTCGGCGAGAACTTCGATCTGGAGAAAAACCTGTTGCACCCCTTGCCGGCTCGCCGTTACGACACCGGCCGGGAGCTTCGCGTGATGGTCGACGATCAAAGTCGCTTCCGCTATCGCAACGTCTGGTACAGCGTGCCATTGTCCTACCGTCGCCGTGAGGTCACGGCCGTTGGTTATGCCAACGAGGTGCATGCCCGTGCCGACGGCCGCCTGATCGCCCGACATGATCGCGGCTTTGAGAAGGGCGGCAAGGTGCTTGACCCGCTTCATTATCTGCCCGCGCTAAGGCGCAAGCCCCATCAGTTGGACCATGCGCAGGCCTTTCACAACTGGCGACTGCCGTTGATTTACGAGCGGTTTCGCCAGGAGCTGGAGCGCCGGCACAACGGTCAGGGGCTAAGTCTTTACGTCGAGGTTCTGGGCTTGCTCCAGGACTACTGTCAAACGGAACTAACCGCGGCCCTTCGCCGCGCGGCCGCTCATCGTTGCTTCAGCCCGGATGCTGTGCGCTTCTACCTGCGCTCGGGTGAGCGGGCCGAGGATGCGCCGGAGTTGCAAACGCATGGCCGCTGGGACGTGCCGGATGTGCGTCTGCCTTCTGTGGACTTGAACCGTTACGAATCATTGGTTATGTGAGTTAGGAGTTGGAACATGGAATCGACATTGTTGCTTGAAACGTATCTGAAGCGTTTGCGCCTGCCGGTGGTTGCCCGAATGTACGGTAAGCTTGGCGAGGAAGCCGGGCGATCGAATCTACCGTACGAACGCTATCTTCTGGCTTTAATGGAGCAGGAAGTCGCACAACGGGAACAGAATACCTTTGACCTGCGGATGAAGCGTGCGGGGTTCCCTGTAATGAAAACCTTCGAGACGTTCGACTTCAGCGCCTCCGATGGCATTGAGAAGCAGCGGATGCTGGAACTGGCTGAGTGTCATTGGATCGACAACGCCGAGGTCGTGATCCTGATCGGCGCGCCCGGTGTCGGCAAAAGCCATTGCGCCACCGCCCTAGGAGTGGAAGCCTGTCGGCGGGGCAAGCGGGTGCGCTTCTTCACGGCCGAGGGACTGGCAACCGTTATCCGCGAGGCCAAATCGCAAATGGTCTACGGGAAACTGCAACGACAACTGGATCGTACGGACCTGACCGTCATCGATGAGCTCGGGTACGTCAGTCTATGTCGCGAGAGCGCTCAGGCGCTGTTCCACTTCTTCAGCGAACGGCACGAACGCCACTCGGTGCTCATTACTTCGAATCTGGAGTTCGGCAAGTGGACCGATGTCTTTGGCGACGAACGAATGACCGCCGCGCTGCTGGACCGCCTGACGCACAAAGCCCATATCTTCCTGGCTACCGGTGAAAGCTACCGCTTCCGGGAAAGCCAGCGAAGTCGAAATCGTAAATCGAAACCAACTATCGAAAGGAGGTGATCATCAATGTGGAAAGACTTGGACTTGGAAGCCATGGACGCCGAGGAAAATAGCTACAGCGGCCCTCGATCACGCGAAGACGTCGAAGAGATCGTGGTTATGGCCCGTTTGGAAATGTGGAACCGCGATCTGCCATGCGGGGCTCCAGCCCTGCGTAAGCGACTGGACGAACATTACCATCTGAGGCCCTTGCCGTCGGCGCGCACAATCGGGCGTATCCTGAAGCGTAATGAACTGGTCAACTGGTGAAACAAACGGAGAGAAACAATGGCCTTCGTAAGACGCAAGCAAGTGAAAGGACACGACTATTATTACCTGGTCGAATCCTTCCGGCAGAACGGGAAAGTCAAAACGCGAACCCTCAAGTATCTAGGCAAAACACCACAGGTGCCCGCCAAGTATCAGTACCTGATGGAATCGCGTCGCGGTCCGGTTCAGGGACTGCTTTGGAATAACCCGCCACACGCCGAAAACGCTTGCAGTAATAGTTAGGCACTACGCTGCCCCCATGGGGGCAGGAATGGGGAAGAAAAATGTTTGCATTTCCCTCAACGGTAGGATATTGTGCAATCGGGTGGCTCACTTATTAATGCGCGCAGTGGCTCACTTTTTAATGCGTGCGCGCGCACGACGACCGTCATATCCGAAACAAAATTGAAGGCGTTAATCGAAGCAGAGGCGAGGCGGGCGAGACGATTCACCACTTGTTCATTGCCAAGCTCAAGGGATATATTGATACGTCCGTC
>PWSG01000134.1 GCA_003564055.1 Syntrophomonadaceae bacterium | reverse complement strand
TAATGGCAATAGTGCTGAGCACAATAGAAGTTGCAAAATCAAAACCAGTTGTCAGATGAACGATAATGCCAAGAGCAACCATTTGAGCTGCTATCCAGGCCATGGTTCCGATAACCTGGATAATCATAAACAAAATACTCATCTTGCGATTATAACGGGTATCATAAAAATCAACGATTGAAGTATAACCGGCCGTGCGCATGCGATAAGCAAAGAAAAGGCCCGTTAGAACAAGAGTCAGGGCAGGAGCCCAGGGATCATAAATCGTTCCCTGCATGCCATAGAGATAGGCATAACCCGCAGCACCCATTATAGCGCCGGCACAAAGCCAGGTTGCTGTTACCGAACCGATCATGTAAATTAAAGAAAGATCGCGTCCGGCCACAACATGATCGTCACATTCCCTGATATCGTTTAAAAAATAAAAACCTACCGCCATTACAGCTAACATATAAGCGGCCAGGGCGCCGAGGATCCAACCGGCTATATGGCCAAATATAGCTTCTGTTCCCATTAGATTGCACTTCCTTGATCATTAATATTAAAAAAACTACTTGCTATCTTATCAGGAAATAATTTATCGGCCAATCATCAAAGATAAAAATAGCATATAACATAAATCAGCTTATTTCCATAGCTATTGCCCTGTAGATATAAACGACTCGCTTTTTAAAATAATTGACGGCAGTTAAAAATAATTCTAATTGCCGGGCATTTAAAAAGTTCTTTAACAGCACAGTCCTGGTTAAATCAAAAAAGCCGCAGAACACGTTTATAGTATTAAACGGCTTTATTGTATATATTTGCTATGCCAAGCATTATTATTGAACTGGCGGGAGTAGATGGGAATCGAACCCACCGCAGGGGGCTGCCCTGCCACTGGATTTGAAGTCCAGGAGCGCCACCAGGCCGCTAACTACTCCCATATACGATTAATATAATCATTCCACCTTCAAGTAGTTATTATATTGTTTTTATTCTTTAAGAGCAAGGTTTAATTCATACTGACCTGCCACATTTAACAAATGGCACTCCTGACTAAACTTCAAAATGGATCAATCTTTTCGTAATGCTTAAACCACTAAACTTGTATTCTTTTTTTATCCAGCTTAAAGCCTTTGGAGAATAAAAGAAAATATGGGTGGGATCATTTTTATAATACCATTTTTCGAAGTTAATATCACTGCTAAGGATTTCTGTCATGCAAACCAGAGAACCCTGCGGTCTTAATATTGATCTGAGCAGTCTAAATTCTTTAGCCGGATTAGAGAAATGTTCGATTACTTCACAGCAAATAATATAATCATAACTTGCATTTAGCAGCGCTTTATTATCCCAGTAATAAGGATCGTAAAGGTTAACCCTGTAACCCTTCTCTTCCAGCATGGCCGCCGCAACAGGCCCGGAACCGGCTCCATAATCAAGACCCCGTGCTCCCGGGGAAAATTTATCTAAGACTATCTCAACCAGGGGCTTAACAAAATTCCGGTACCCTTGATCGGTTACATCGTTGTTATGCTGATCATAGCGACTTTTTTCAGCATCTTTAGAAAGATGCGCGGTCGAATCCATCATTGCCGATAGGCAATTAACACAACGGTAATAATATATATCCCTGAAGCAAGTTAAAAATTCTACCTCTGAACCGCAGAGGAAACAATATTTTTGTTCCAGCATTTTATCAAACAACCCTCCGGCGGCATTTAAATTAAAATTCTTAAAATTATACCCTGCTTTTTCCTATTTGGTTTTTCCTCAAATCTTTGGTTATCAACAATCCTGACTCTATTAAAACATAAAAATGATAAAGCGGCCCCCCGGGTATAATCAGCAGGCCGCTTTTAATATTAACCTCTTATATTGCCGTTGTTACTCCTTCCAGGCCACGAAACGGCCCCAGCAGGAAGCAAGCTCCATACCTTTTTGCAGGAAGCAGCCGATAAAGTAACGTCCACCTTCAAGTTTCTCGAGCTCGTTCCCAAGGTTCTCGGCATGAACAATACCATGCGGGAAGAGGTTTAAGTGCATATCCTGGTAGTATTTGTCCAGCGGGTACATTTCATCCCAATCCTTCCCGTACTTGTCGATCAGCTTTTGGTTAGCTTCTTCGAAAGTTTTCGGATGGAAGATGCGCTGTATGGTGTTCATCGGATGCTCCATTGCCACACAATCGACGCCCAGCCACTTAATTTTCTTCTTCATACACCAATCAGAAAACTCAGGCGATGGACCGGGGTGGCGAATCATGTACCTGAATTCGTCCGAATCAGGGCTATTCCAACCGTACCTGGAATATCCCGTCTTAATCAGTAATATGTCACCTTCCCGGACATCGACGACTTCTTCGATCATCTCGGGAGTATAGACACTGGTATCACTGACCATTTTAGAAATATCTGCAATTGCACCCGGACCTACCCAGAAGTCAAGCGGTGTCTGCCCAATCGTCTTTCCTGCTGCATGGAAATGCGGTTCACCGTCCATGTGAGTGCTTAAGTGAAAACTGGCTTTGCAATGAGCATTGTTTCGACCCATTCCAAAGTACTGACCACCGACGCGTTTAGTATACTGCAGGATCAACGGCACATAGTTAGCCCACTGTGGAGTTTGAACACTAAAAGGAATTGACAGGTCATACAGTTTCGCTTCTTTCATTTTAGTCAGAAAATCATCTTCGCTCATACCATCCGGGGCTTGAATTGCTGCTACCCTCGCCCAGGCTGATTCAACTTCACAGAAAGGGATTGCGCCGATAATAAACCAGGCCCGCTGGTTGTTTATTTCATTTAGCTGACCACCAAGTGATTCAGCCAGGAGCAGCCCTGCCTTTGGCATCGTATCATGGGTTAATTTATAATACTGGTCCTGCGGAAACATTTCATCCCATGTTTTACCATGAGTTTCTTTCAGTTTTGCTTCAGCTTTCTGAAATTCGCGATCGTGCATATAGCGGATATTGGTGTTCATTGGATGTTCTGTGCAGGCACAATCTACGGCAATCATTTTTAGCTTCTTATCCAGGGCCCACTCAAAAAAGCCAGGCGCCGGGCCCGGATGACGAACCAGGTACGAGAATTCTTTGTTTTCAATCCCGCCCTGGCAGGCGAGGTTCTCACAGTCAGGCTGATCATAAGTATACCTGTGATAACCGGTGTTAATAATTAAAATATCGCCTTCTTTTACTTTAACTTTCTTTTCAATCATCTCCGGAGTATAAAGGCTGTAATCGGAAACCTGATCGGAGATATCTGCGACGACCCCTTCTCCTAGATCG
>PWSG01000093.1 GCA_003564055.1 Syntrophomonadaceae bacterium | reverse complement strand
GTTGTATCATGATTTGTGGCCCGACTGGCAGCGGTAAAAGTACAACTCTTTATGCGGCTCTCTCAGAAATAAATAATGATCGCAAGAACATCATGACTGTAGAAGATCCCATTGAAAGGCTTATAGATGGTATTAATCAAATTCAGTATAACAGCAAAGCCGGTATTACTTTTTCAAGCAGCCTACCTTCAATACTGCGTAATCACCCCGATGTTATTATGATAGGTGAGATAAGGGACGCTGAAACCGGATCTGTAGTTACTGAAGCAGCTTTGACCGGGCACCTTGTTATGACAACTGTACATGCCGGTGATTCATCTTCAGGAATTCTTCATTTGATGGACATGGGGGTTAAGCCTTATCTTGTTGAATCATCCCTGACCTGTGTTATTGCACAAAGGTTATTACGCAAAATTTGTAATAGTTGCCGGGTTAAGAAAACAGTATCCCGTGAAAACTTACTAAAATACTTTCCCGATTTTCCACTTGATGATGAAAATACCATTGATCTTTATGAACCTAAGGGCTGCGCTTTATGTGACGATACAGGCTATGCCGGCCGAACCGGCGTTTTTGAAATACTAATGGTAAATGACAAAGTCAGGAAGGCTATCAAGGATGTCCTATCAGCCCCTGAAATTTATAGGATAGCTATTGCGGAAGGTATGGTTCCGATGCGTATAAATGCCTTAAAGAAGGTTAAAGATGGAGTCAGCACGCTCGAAGAGTTTCGCAGGATTTTTATTTAAACCTGACCACCTTTAAAGGAATATATAGATATTTGACAGACTGTGTTGAATGCTTAGCTTTTATATAGTATACTCTATGTAAGAATATCTTACAGAGAGGAGGATATGCCGTGGCAAATGAGATAATGCGGATAACATCAAAAGGTCAACTTACAATTCCTGCTTCAATAAGGAAAGAATTAAAGCTTAAAGGTGGTGATTACTTAAGAGTTGATGTTGAAAATAAAGAAATTCGTATTAAAAAAGTCGAAACCATTCAACCCTTAAGCTCTGATGACCCAATCTGGAATATGATTGGTATTGGAGAAAGCGGACAAAAAGATATCGCTGTAAACCATGATGCATATTTATGCCAGGAGGAAGTTAAACGATGGAAATAATCATGGTAGATACAAGCGCTGTTTATGCTTTGTTGGATAAGTCTGATGAAAAGCATGATCAAGCAAAAAACTGTTTAGTGAAGTTAGACCAAAATAAAAATAAAGTTATGCTTACAAATTTTATAGTTGCTGAATGTCATGCTCTTATCAGTAGTAGGCTAAATCATGATATAGCAAGAACTTGGATAATGAATCTTTACTGGCCGGTGGAAAGGGTTTTAGAGGAAGATGAGAATAGTGCTCTGCAAATATTAAAATCATACCGGGATAAGACCTACACTTATACTGATGCAACTACATTTGCTGTAATGGAGAGACTTGGCTTAGACACAGCTTTTGCGTTTGATAAACACTTTATTCAATATGGTTTTAAGCAGGCAACCTAAAGTTCAGCTATTTTAAAAAAACAGGGCGCCCACCCGGGTGACAATACCGCCGATGAAAAAAGCGAGGGAAGTAGTGAGCAGCAGCACGCCGGCTGCAGTAGCAATATTAAATTCACGGGCTACTGTGGCGACAATCGCTATACATGGCACATAGAAAAGACCAACCAGTGCGCCGGTGAAAAGCTGAAGGAGAGTTAGCTCCATATCCAGCAGAGGGAGAACTGATAGTTCGCGGCGTAATATGCCCAGGGCCAAAGGAGCAGCAGCTTCCTCGGGCAACCTGAGCCACCCGGTAACAAGCGGACTGATTGCCCTACCCCAGGTTGCCATCAAGCCTGTTTCATACAGGACGGCAGCCCCGGCAACAGCACCGATCATTGGCAGGGCACCATCGGTAATATATAGCTTTAGCCTCAACCACACTTTTTTTAGAACCACACTAAAACGGGGTAACAGTAAATCCGGGATTTCTGAGATTGTATCGATTCTTTCCCCCTTTACAAAGTAGTTCATAATCAGCCCGGCAACAACCATCACCATTGCTCCAAATAGGAATAGTGCAACCATAACCAGCGCTGAACTTGCTGCAAGCAGTGAAATAAAGGCACCGGTCTGGGAAATGCAGGGGACTGCAAGGCAGACCAGTATCGTAACAATTAGCCTTTCCTTGCGGGAACCAAGAGCCCTGGTGGCCATAATTGCCGGGATACCGCAGCCGTAACCGAGCATTAATGGTATTACCCCGGACCCTGGCAAACCAATACGGTTAAAAAGACCGTCAAGTAAGATCGCCAGGCGGGGCATGTATCCGCTGTCTTCCAGGATACTCAAAACAAAGTAAAATGATAAAACGTAAGGTAGAACCAGGGTGAAGGGCCACTCTATGCCTTTAACCAGGAATCCGTACTCGCCAATAAGGATATTCTGGATTACCCCCGGTGGAATGATTTGTGAAACAAGCCCGGCCAGGGGGGCAATAATTATTTCCCTGAAAAAGGGCAGCAGCAGAAAATTACGCAGCCCCATGCCGATACCGACGATGGCAGCAAAAATTAAGAGCAAGATACCACCGGCCAGGGGTAAACCGGGCCAGGGGCTTGTCAAGCGTTGATCCCAAATATCTTTCCTTGTGCTTTCCGTGGAACTGACGCGGCGTAAAACCCGATCAGAGAGCAGCTCAACATTTTCCCAGGTTGCAGCAAGGTTGCTATCAGTACGGCTTATAGTCTCCGGATTTTCAAGGCCCTCTTGCAGCTGCTCTTTAAGCTGGCCGATTCCTTCATCACATATTGCAACAGTCGGGATAACCGGCACATGGAGAATTGAAGATAACCCGGTTATGTCGATAAGGAAACCTTTTTTCCTGGCCAGATCGCTTCGGTTCAGGGCTACGATGAGCGGCACATCAAGTTCTAACAATTGCAACAAAAGGTAAAGGCCGCTTTCGAAGTTGCCTGCATCGAGCACATAAATGATTAATGAAGGTTTTTCGCTGGTATTCTCAAGAGGTAGAGCGCCCTGTTCAGAGCAGCAGGAAGAAGTAGGAGCCGGTAGTGGGCAGCTGTTCTCGGATTTGCCGCAGACCATTTGCACGGCCACTTCTTCTGCTTCACAGGTTGCACAGAGAGAGTAGGTTCCGGGAACATCAGTCAGGTCTATTCTGTGACTGCCCAGGTTGGCAATACCCCTGGTATAATCTACGGTAGTGCCTGTATAGTTGGCCACACGCACATTCATCCCGGTTAAACAATTAAAAATGACACTTTTCCC
>PWSG01000117.1 GCA_003564055.1 Syntrophomonadaceae bacterium | reverse complement strand
TTTCGGGGCTCCACTCCCACCACAGCCTCCAGGCAGTTTTAATTTCCTGCACTAGTCATCTCCTCCATTTCCGCGTTACCATGCGCAACAAGCTCTTGCAGCCGCGAAAGTTCCAATTTCAAAAGCCTAATACCGCGCTCTGTAATTTTATAAATTTTTCTCCGCTCTTCTTCGGCAATAGGAGCAATTAATCGGTCTTTCTCCAATTTTGAGAGAGTGCCGTATATTGTTCCTGCGCCAAGCTTGATCCGCTTTCCGGTTATTTGCTCCACGTGCAGCATTATTCCGTAACCGTGCCTCGGGCTGGTCAGGGCTAGCAAAATATAGTAAGCTGTCTCGGTCATGGGCAAATACTTATGGCTTATTTTTTTTGAGTCCATGATTATCCTCCCAAAACATATCAGGATACATTATATCACGTCATGGTATATTTCGACCCTACTATATCATGCTCTGATATATGCTGTCAACCTGTTATTTTTCTTGTTTTTACTTGGCCCGGCTTAGTTACTGTTAAATAAAATTCCAATAACTGAATAACCACAGCAACAGTATTGTGGCGGCAGCAAACAAAGAATAATGAATCCGCCCGGGAATTCGCCAGTACCCTTTCCACCAGGCTATTACAGTAAATATCACAACTGCTATTCCCAATATAGCCATCATTAGTGGCATTAACTCGAATAATGAGGCCCATGCGGGAGTTTCGCCATAAGCTGTTGCCGGTAAACCATACACGGGATCCGGTTGACTTAATACAATTGTCTCCAATATTGAAACGAAAGTGAGAAACCCAAACGCCATCGCCGTTCCTTTTGCTATTTGTGCTACCCCTGAAACCTCTTTTGGCTGTTTGCTTTTATCCCGCATTATCCTTTGGATAAAGGCCTTGATTCCCCAATAAAAGAGGCTTATGATAACTATTAAAACAGCCGAAACCGCTATTATGAGATTAAATATGGTCGTTTCGTACCACGGTGCTTTGGAATAGCTCATCGGGCCATCAGGCATCAGCATTGTATTCCCAAAAGGATCATTTCCGAACACGATCGTTTGGAAATTACCGTATACATCAGGGGTTCTGCTTTCTCTTAAGTTGTAATACACGCCTGGATCAATTTCTAAGAACTGATTTGTTTCACCCATGTGAGAGACCAATAAATATCCCTCTTTGTCTACATCAACATGAATCTGGCCCATGAAGAGGCTTAAAAATTTATCTTCACCGGTGAATGAACGCCGATTTTGGTTATACTCGCCTGTATACTTGCTTGAACGTTCGGCCATATTCAAATGTGGCGGGGGCACAGGTGCATCATCGACCGGGAAATAGTGGTCCATAAATGCTTGAAACAATTCATTGTGCACAATATGATGCCCGCCGCTGTGGACAATAAATAAACCTACCTGTTCTTCAGGCAAAATGTATAAATCGTTGTAGTAAAGCAGCGTACCGCCACCGTGTGACAGTACCCGTTTCTCATTGTATCTGCCTTCTACAAAACCATGGGCCATCCCATCCAGGAATGGGTGATGTGTAAACAGCTGGCTGTGCATCTTTATAGCTGTTTCTTCTCGAAGTATACTTGCTCCCTCTAATTGACCCCTTTGCAGGTGGGCCAACATAAAGCGGGCCATATCCGAAGCTGTGCTGCTCATACTACCTGCTTGATCAAAAAACTCAAACTTTCCTTCTTGGAATTCTCCTTCTACATAACGATAGGCCCTGGCCATGTTACTGGCCATACGTTCAGGTAAAGGCTGCTCGAATGTACTCTGCTTCATAAGCAGGGGCTCGAAAATATTATCCTCAATATATTGAGCAAAAGGCACACCCGACACCTGCTCGACAATGTAAGCTGCTAAAGCTGCTCCATAGTTTGAGTAAGCGATTACTTCACCGGGAGGAAATATCCGTGCGGGTAAGTATTTGCGAACGTGTTGAGCAAGAGGCAATACATGATTTTCATTCAGGGAGAAAAGGCCCGTTACATAGTCTTCGAATCCGGGCGTATGAGACATCAGATGATTGAGCGTGATCGGTTCCAGATCAGATTGGTGTTGACCGTATGCAAGGCTGGCGGGAATTTCAAAATCCAAATATTCGTTAATGTCAGTTTTCAGGCAAATTTTTCCTTGTTCTGCAAGCTGCATCACTGCTGTCCAGGTAAACAGCTTCGAGGTCGATGCGATGCGGAAAAGAGTCTTGCCCGGATCCACGGGTATCTCTTTATCCAGTTCAGCATACCCATATCCTTTGGCCATAACCACTTCTCCGCCAACTACAATTGTAACTGCTGCATTGGGTATATTAAACTCGGCCATTTGTTGCTGTATTGCAGCGTCAAAAAACTTTTCCACATCGGCCGCATCCAGTTTCAGAGTAGAAGCAAAAGCCGTATTGCTGATAAAGAAAAACGTGGCACAAGCGGCACAAAAACCATATATATAAGCCTTTCTCAATAATTCCATCTTATTACTCCCCTCAATATACTATACTTTTCCGGTACAGGTACATACCAAGCCTCTTAGTCGTTAGAGCTATTAGATTGCATACGCTATCTTTGCCCGATATTTACACCTGTATTAATCTTTTTTTAGAATATCCAAAATCCATTCTGCCTCAGGTGCCGGGTAATTTTGATTGAGGGCGATGGCTTCGGCAACACCTTGAATCGAAGACCAAAAAGTAATTGATAGTGCCAGTGGATCTCCGGAGCGTATTTCTCCCAGTGCTTGTCCTTGCTGTATCAGCGGTACACTATCACTGACAATGTCATGTTCTGCGAGCAGGTCGCCTGCCTTTTTGGAGATCTGGGCAGCATTATAGACTGCATATCCCATGAAAACGAACATCTTCGCTGCAAACGGACTGCTGGTTATTAATTGCAAGAAGTCCCGGACTTGTTGCTCGAAGAACTTGATCGGGCTCATGCCCTGCCCAGGCGGGAGGTTCATCTTACTGCATCCGATTTCAATCAGGGTTTCATATAAGCTCTTTTTTGAGTTAAAGTAATGAAACATAAGCCCCGAACTTACACCCGCGATTTTTGCTATTTCTCGCGTAGAGGTCCCGTAATATCCTTTATTTATAAATTGATCTAACCCTATTTCAATAATTTGCTTTTTCCGATACTCCCTTTGTTTGTCTCTCTTGTTCACCTGGCGCTTCACCTCTAATTCATTAAGCAAGTGCTTAATAAAGGCTATCATATTTACTCCCAGGGAGTCAAGTCGCATTTCTGGCATCTATAGCTTTTACTTTGCCTGGTTGAATTGTCCTTTCAA
>PWSG01000085.1 GCA_003564055.1 Syntrophomonadaceae bacterium | reverse complement strand
GTAATCTGATCAAAAATAAGATCGCCCAGTTCATGCTGGATGATGGCTTCTTTAAACCGCCAAAACGTGGTGAAATCAGGAATATCATTGTCTAAGTTGATGCCAACAAAGCGTTGAAAACTCAGCCGGTCAATCAGCTGATCTTCGAGTTGTGGGTTGCTTAAATTAAATAATGAATGTAAAAACAGCGCTTTGACCATCCAGCTTACAGGCTTGCGAGGACGACCTCCCTTGGTCTTGCTGGTCTGATCACCGAAAGTTTTTGATAAATCGGCTGCCAGTTTATGAGTTGTTCAATTTGAGCAAGCTTGGCAGCCATTTGCGAAGATTTGCGCCTGCGGGCCAGCAATTCGTCTGAAAAACCAAGTTGATTTGATGTGTCCATATCTGTAATATTATCAGTATTATAAGCTTGGTATAAAGTACGAATAAGTCTGGCTATAATCAAGTTTATACTCAATAATATTAACCCTTTATATCAGACTCATATGCCGAAGGGGTTTTGCAAAGCTTTCCATAACAGATAAAAAATGTTCTTACAAAGTTATTACATTGATAATACGAAAAGAACAGAAAAAAAGTATTAAGAAAGATGAAATTATTAATTGACGGCTAACTAATTGCCAGGCAACAATCTAATCCACCCAAAATAACCAATTGCGCACAAATCACAAGTTATCCTGTTTTGTGCACGTCGTCGTGTCTTCAAATTTGAGGGTATAAAAAATAATAAGTTACGAGAATTTATTTTTGATTTTGGGTCATGCGGGCTACATTTAGAGCATGTTTATTCGCAAAAACAAGAATCGAAGTGGATCGGTTAGCATTCAAATATGCCAAAAAGTGAACCGTTCTAATCGTGTGCTAAAAACGGTAGGGATAGCTAACTCTTCACGTGAAGAAGAGTTGCTGGTGATGTTGGCAAATACACAAATGGAGCGTATGCAGGGCACTTTGGGGCTGTTTACCGAGCATGATGACTTAGTGGTAGAGAACTTTGTGAATCAGCTCACCAGTGATGATTTTCGACAAGTTGGCCCCGAGCAGGTATTGGGTCGTATTTATGACAAAATCGGCTACCCCAATGATGGGTCATGCGTGTATTTTAAAGCCTTGGTTTTATCTCGCTTAGTCTATCCTGGAAGTAAACTTAAGACCACGCACTACTTCCGCAGGCACTTGAATATGGATGTGAGTGTATACACCATCTACCGGTTCCTGGATGCCTTATCATCTGAGCTCAAAACACGTATTGAGGAGTTGACCTTTGCCCACACGACTCGCATAACGGGCGGGCACATTACCGTGGTTTTCTACGATATGACGACCCTGTATTTTGAAGCCTCCAGTGAGGATGACTTCCGCATAAGTGGTTTTTCTAAAGATGGGAAACACAGCCACCCTCAGATTTTGATTGGGTTGTTGGTTACGGGACAAGGATACCCGGTGGGGTATCAATTATTTGAGGGTAATACCGCTGAGACCAAGACGCTGATTCCGGTCTTGGAAGCATTCCAGAAGCGATTTAACCTGAAAAAGCCGATTGTTGTAGCCGATGCAGCATTGTTGTCTCAAAAAAATATGGATGCACTTACCGAACACGGCTACTGCTACATTTTGGGAGCACGATTGAAAAATGAATCAGAACAGGTAAAACAACGCATCCTCCAGCTGGGCGTTACGCATGCAAAACCGGCAGAAATAGCCCATCGTAACGGGCGGCTTATTGTTACCTACTCATCTAAGCGGGCAAAGAAGGATCAGATGAACCGACAAAAAGGATTAGCTCGGCTGGAGAAAAAAGTGGCCTCAGGCAAGCTGACTAAAGAGCATATCAACAACCGGGGCTACAACAAATATCTAAACCTGGAAGGACAGGCTCGCATCCGTATTGATTACCTGCGGTATGAAGCGGATCAAGCCTGGGACGGGTTAAAAGGATACATAACCAATACGGAACTAACCGCGACGGAAGTTACTGAACATTATCATCAATTATGGCACATCGAAAAGGCCTTCCGTATTTCAAAGACGGATCTGAGGATACGCCCGGTTTACCATCGACTCAAAAATCGCATAGAAGCCCATATTTGTATTTGTTTTGCGGCCTACGCTGTTTATAAAGAATTTGAACGCATATTGCAGGTAAATGAAATTGATATTTCGGTAGAAAAAGCCCTTGAAGAAATAAAGGAAATCAAGCAGTTAAGCTATTGTTTACCTAAATCAAAAACCGTTAAAACAAAACTCCTGAAACCAACTCCAATTCAAGGAAAACTACTCCATTTGATCATCTGAAAATGTGGGTCATGCGTTGCACAAAACAGGACCGGTAATTAAAGCAATTATCGAATCAGGCGAATCAGGGCTCGAAAAATGGTATGAGGAGCTCGTGTTGAACTTAAAGAGGATTATGTGCCTTCTTGGGGTTAGTAAATGCAATCAGTTGACGGAAGAGCATTTACGGGAAAGATACTGATAATCCA
Organism: Syntrophomonadaceae bacterium; assembly: GCA_003564055.1. Lineage (GTDB taxonomy): Bacteria > Bacillota > Dethiobacteria > DTU022 > DTU022 > T3SED10-7. The sequence goes on along the minus strand of PWSG01000085.1, from coordinate 804 downwards.
TTGTAACTTTTTTTGCAGACCCTCGTTTAAGCACATCATAACAGGGTAACTATAATTTAACACAACTCAAGTATGAAAACGATTATCACAGCCATCCTTTCCTTTAGTTTTTTGTTTGTTTTCTCACCGGCGCTTGAAGCTTTCAATTCGGAACAGCCTTATCTCACGGAGCGTTTTCAAACAGACGGTTCAGCAAACCTTGATATCAGGACATCCGGCGGAAGCATTTCAGTCACTGCCGGAAGTGGAAACGAAGTTGTTGTAAATCTGAATGCCACAAGAAGGGGAACAAGCTTAAAACCAGGGGATTTCGATGCAGATGATTACATTTTTTCAATAGAAGAAAAAAACGGGACTATATTCGCCCATGTAGAGCGACGTGAGAGAAGAGGTTTTTGGAGCTCATCTGATAACATTTCGTTCTCTTTTGATATAATCACACCCGAAACAACTTCTGTTGATGCAAGAACAAGCGGCGGCTCACTACGCGCAGAAGGGTTAATCGGGACTCAGGATTTACGGACAAGCGGTGGCTCTATAACACTTAGAGCATTAAATGGAAATATAGAAGTAAGAACCTCAGGGGGGAGTATTAAAATCAATGATGTAGCGGGTGAACTCAATGCGCGAACATCAGGTGGTTCTATTTCTGCCGAAAATGCAAGCGGAAACATTACATTGAGAACATCTGGCGGCAGTATTTCAGCAACAAATGTATCAGGTGCTATTGATGCGAGAACCTCAGGTGGAAGTGTGAACTTCAAATCTGTATCAATACCGGAGTCGTTAACCTTAAGAACCAGC
>PWSG01000188.1 GCA_003564055.1 Syntrophomonadaceae bacterium | reverse complement strand
TATTTAAAAAAGAATCCATGCAGAAAGTAATTGAAGCACATATAACTCTTGTAACTTTTGACAAGAATACAAGAAAAAGTATTTCTATCCCCCCTGAATTGTTAAAAATTTTTTCCGGCAATTGAAGTGATCTTAAAAAACTCGAGTGTTAAATGTTCTAATGCGGTTCTCTATCCCTCTTTGGGAATATAGATTCAGTAACTTAAATTCAGGTTGAGGCTTCCGCCGGCAGGTCTATTTTAAATTATTACTGGATATAAGTGATCACAGGTATAAAACCTGCACTTCTTTATCAGCCGGTCATTAATAATAACAGGAAATGCAGGTATGTAGATCCGGAGAGGCTTAGTAGATTGAGTTTGCGAATACCATTTGTTATGTCAATCAGGGTGTAAGATTTTCTTTTTGAAAAAACGAAATAATAATATGTGCGATAAAATGAAGGGAGTGTAGCCTGATGAAAATGGTTTATAAAGGAAAAACCAAGGATGTTTACGCCCTTGAAGACGGTAATTATTTGCTGAAGTTTAAAGATGATGTAACAGGTACAGATGGTGTATTTGACCCCGGCGCCAATAAAGTTGGTCTGGCAATTGATGGGGCTGGAAAAGCAGGCTTGCGTTTATCAAAGATGTTTTTTGAGCTTTTAGAAAAGGAAGGTATTCCCACCCATTATATTGATGCCAACATTGCAGAAGCGACAATGACGGTCAAGCCGGCTAAAACATTCGGTAATGGTGTAGAGGTAATCTGCCGTTACCGTGCAGTGGGTAGTTTTATGCGCCGTTACGGGATGTATGCTACTGAAGGACAGCCCCTTGATGCTTTCGTGGAGTTTACTCTCAAGGATGATGAGCGTGAAGATCCGCCCATTACTGAAGACACCCTTGAAATACTGGGATTGCTGTCGGTAGAAGAGTGCAGGACTATTAAAGATTTAACCAGGAAAATATGCGCAATAGTAAAAGAAGAAATGGCAAAAAGAGATATTGAGCTCTATGATATTAAGCTGGAATTTGGCCGGCTTGAAGAAAGCGGGCAGATTGTATTAATCGATGAAATTTCTGGTGGCAACATGAGAACCTACAAAGACAAAAGGCGCGTAGAACCCCTGGAACTGGAACAGTTACTTCTTAAAGGGTGAAATGCTGTCCATAACCGAATTAAAGAAATTTATAAGCTGCCCTGCATGGTTGAAACAGTTTGAACAGAGAAAGAGGGCCTGTAGATTGATCAGCAATAATAAAATAATAACCGACTTCCTTACTCTCCTGTTTTTTGTAACAATATCTTTTCTAATTGCCGGTTGTGCAGTGGAATATGAAGTTGTTCTGACTGCAGAGCCTGCTCAAGGAGGAGAAACTTTGGGAGGAGGGACGTACCGGCCCGGTGAAACTGCTTATGTAACCGCCGAAACAGCCAGGGGATATAAGTTCATTAACTGGACAATTGATGGAGAAGCAGTCAGCGCTGTTCCCGAGCATGAATTTGTGGTAGATGAAGATGTCCTGCTGGTTGCTGTTTTTGAAAAAAAAGCAGATCCTGAAGAAGCCCTGGGCAGCGGTAAAGAAGAAGAAAAAAAAGATGAAAATTTGCTAGGTGAAGAGATTTTTAAATTCCCGATGGCTCCGGTTTTACTCACCCCTGCTCCTGGCGGGAGGCACTTCTATTTCTACTTGCCTTCCAATCCCGTTGATATATACCACATAATTTGTATGGACAGCCTTGAACATGAACCTTTGCCTGCGCCGGGAATCGAAAGTGGACAGGTAGCTTCAATTGACTTCACCCTGGACGGCGGTAAAATAGCTTACTTCGTTTTAAGCCCCCTGGCTGTGGAAGAAGAAATAAAAGCCCGTATCTATTTTGGCAGTTCCACCCTACCTTTTGAAAGCGATCATAGTTTTGCCCTCGGGTATGCAGAGATAATAAGTGATGCTGATGTTAATCATCACCGAAATAACTACAGCAGCAACCCGGTTTGGAAATTAAACGGGACGGGAATCTATTATTTTACAACCGGGGGATTGCGTGCTTATTCACTCGAGGAGATGGGATCAAGGCAGCTGTTCAGTCGAAACGACCTGGACGGGCTCTTCCTTGACAAGCGCCTCGCACCACATGCTTTTCTGATTAACGATGAGCAAGAAATTCTCGCCTACCTGGCTGACAGGGAAGAACTAACATTTATAGAACTGGCCGGAGAAAAAGAAACGGAGAAGGTTACAGTTAAAGGTGCCGAGGACACAGAAACCCTTAAATATATATTTGAAGGAAAGTATCTGGCTTTGCACAGCGAAAGACTGGCGCTTGTTTACGGGGGAGGGAAGTTTTTACTCTATAAGCCGGAAACCGACGAACTGGTTAAGCTGGAAGAGAAACTATATTCATATGCTTTTAATGAACAGTATCAACTTCTTACTTTGACAGATCGCCCTTACGACAGTGGCAGGAAACTAAAGCTTTATGATGCAGATTTGAACCTGCTTAAAAGCGTAAATGTGCCCGGTAATTTCTCCGAGGTTTTCTGGCTGGGCGATCAGTGGGCCGTTTTAATCTTCGATGTACTTTACCGGCTGGAGTTATAATACTTCACTACCAGAAGTGGAAGACGGTTTTTATTATGCTCACAAATAGGCAAGTAACCATTATTCATTAATTACCAAATTGCCACCAGGCTGCCCGGCGCAGTGCAGAATTGTCTGCAATATTTTGTCGGAATAGATCGGATGCTTACCGGCTATGAAGGTTTAATTGCCGCCCAGGAATGTTTGCCGAACAACGATACACGCGACCTGTTTGCAGCTGATTACAGCTATCTTAAGTAGTTTCCGATATTGATGGGACTGTGAGGTACGTGCGTTTCGATGGTTGGCAAAATACCCACGCTGGAGAAAGGGAGGTGAAACAAGCCCTGCGCAAAGTCCTTTTTAAATATAAATTGCACCAGGACCAGGAATTATTTGACCGGGCTTATGGTTATATCAAACAGTATTATTAAGTGTACACTCTTAAAAACAAATCTATTATTTACTACCTATGGTCTATTATTTGCTATCTATGGACAGTTTACTCGGCAACTTGCTGACAGGCACTCTTAACATCAACTTGACAATTCAGACTGGCTGATACACTAAAGTGAAAAGAATATGTTTGAAACTAAGCAAATGATTTTTATAAAAAGAAGGAACCAAGGGTTTATGACTCCCTTGGTTCCTTCAGTGAATCAAAAGTTTTGTAGACAACAGTTGATACCTACATATAGTATAGCATAATCTTACTCAAATGCAATAAATATTTTTAAAAAT
>PWSG01000033.1 GCA_003564055.1 Syntrophomonadaceae bacterium | reverse complement strand
ATTTCCCGCACCTTATCGTATTCATACTCGTTATCAATTAAAAAGCTGGAAAACTCTTCCACGAAAAGATCACGGGCTATACGGCAGGTCAGGGAAAGGTCCTGGTAAAGTATGGCTGGGGCCGGTTTTTGCTCAAACCGAGTCGAAATACGGTTCCAGAGTTGGACCAGGAACTGCAAATCCTGCTCCATAACTTCTTTTTCCACTCCTTCTGCAACAGTCCGCACAATTAAACCCAGATCAGCGGGTTTTAATTTTTCAACTTCACGCCGCAGCCGTTCCCGTTCTGCCTGACTTTCAATGCGGCGTGAAACCCCGATATAATCGTCTCCTGGAACCAAAACCAGGTAACGGCCGGGTATGGTAATCTGACCTGTTACCCTTGCCCCTTTGCTGCCGTAAGGTTCTTTGATCACCTGGACCATAAGCTCTTCACCGACTTTTAAAATTTTTTCAATCGAATTACGGGCCGGTGAAGGGCTTTCATCATCTAAATCTGTGAAAATATCGTCAACATATAAAAAAGCGTTCTTCTCAAGGCCAATATCCACAAAAGCAGCCTGCATTCCCGGTAAAACATTGGCCACAGTCCCTTTGTAAAGATTGCCGACCACACGCTGCTGAAGCGGCCTTTCAATATCAAGTTCGACCAGCTTACCTCTTTCAAGCAGGGCAACCCGTGTTGCCCTGTTATCACAGTTAACAATTATTTTTTTGTCCATTTTGATTCCCACATCCCTTCGATTAGGGGCCGCAATTCTTCCTCCGGGCCTTTATATATTTTTTCCCGGTGAACATGCCAGGACCATGTCTCAGGTAACACGAAAGTACTTTCAGCCTGCAGTTGTTCAATAACAAAAAACGGAGAAACTGCCCCGCTGCTGCCAGCCTTTAAAAGCAAACTCAATTCAAGCGCCTGCGCCCCATCTTGATAAAGGGACGCTTCGTAAATATAGGGACGAACATTTAAGTAAGTTGCTTCCCTTTTTTTCTTGCGTTCCATTATTATTTCTTCCTTCGCCAGCAGGCTGTCCAGAGCGCTTCCAAGATTTTCATATAAATTTTCCTGATTTTCCCCACTGCCAATAAAAACCCGGTAACGGGCGGCGCTTACCTGCGAAGCCAGGGCTGGAAGCTGCGGCGAAAGAACAGCCGTGCCGGTTACCTCCAGGGCGGCGGGAAGCTGGAAAACTAAAGCATGCTTAAATTTCTCAGGGCCGACTGGTTTATGCATAAATACTTCTCCAAACTCTTCTGCAGCGGTTACTCCGAGCGGCAGAGGCAGGGCCAGGGTTAAGCGCGGATGCGGATTATAACCCTTGCTGTAAGCTAACGGCAGGCTGCTTCTGCGCAGGGCCCGCAGTAAAAGGCGCATTATATCCAGATGCGAGATATATGCCAAATCCATACCACGGGCAAAGCTAAAGCAAAGTCGTTCCATCCGCCGCTCCTTTGGACAATTCACCGCTTAAGGCTTCCCTGTGCTCACGGATAAAATATTTTTTATCTACGCCGCAATCCAGGTGATCCCAGGGCAAAGGTTCGTTATAATCAAAGCGCCTGTAAGCATAACTCTCCGGATCAAGTTTAAGATCCCGGAATGCTTCTTTCCAAAGATCAAATGAAAAATGCTCCGACCAACCATCAAAACGACAGCCCAGCTGCCAGGCCCGTTGAAGAAGAGGAGCAAGACGGCGGTCACCACGGGCAAAAACTGCTTCCAGCAGGCTTCCCTCGGCTTGATGCCAGCTGTAATCAAACCCGGGCATGTTTGTAAATCCCTTTCGTAAAAGTTGTTGGCGTTCAATAACCTTCGGCATGGCCAGCTGCGGTTCAAATTGAAAGGGGGTATGAGCCTTCGGGACAAAAGTAGAAACACTGACAGAAATATTCAGACTTCGCCTGGCTTCTTTTTTAAAGTGCTGCCTGATTTTACGACAGAAAGACAAAATCGCTTCTACATCTTCATCTTCTTCCGCAGGCAGGCCAATCATAAAGTACAACTTAAAACCCTGCCAACCCGCCTTCACAGCATCACCAAGGGCATTAAATATATCTTCTTGGGAAATATTTTTTTTAATCACCCTGCGTAAGCGCTCTGTTGCAGCTTCGGGGGCAAAAGTGAGGCTGCTGCGCTTTCCTTTATGCAGCTGATCGGCCAGTTTTACAGAATAGGAATCAAGACGCAGCGAAGGCAGGCTGCATTTTACCCTGTTTGAAGAAAGAGCACTGTCGACTTCACTGATCAGGGTATCAAGCTGCGGATAGTCGGCGCTGCTAAGTGACGACAATGATATTTCATCGTAGCCAGTACCGGCAATAAGTTCCTTTGCTGTATTAACAATATTACCGCTGCTTCGCCTGCGCACAGGACGAAATATAAAGCCGGCCTGGCAAAAACGGCAGCCCCTTCCACAACCCCGAAATAATTCAACTACAGCTCGATCGTGTACAGCCTGGATATAGGGGACAACAGGAGCCGTTGGATAAGGGGCGTGGTCAAGATCAGCAACAAATCTTTTCCTGATAAGATCCGGAGCGCGGGGATCAAGCTTTTCCAGGCTGCAAAAAAGGCCATTTTCATAAACTGGATTATAGAGGGCCGGAACATAAACGCCTTCCAGGGCAGAGAGTTTTACCAGCAGTTCTCTTCTTTCCAGTTTTTCATTTTTCAACGCAGCGATTTTGCCAAGCAGTTCCGGTAAAAACTCTTCCGCCTCGCCCAGTACAAAAAAATCAAAAAAATCTGCCAGCGGTTCGGGGTTAAATGTGCAGGAGCCACCGCCAATAACCAGGGGGTCTTCAGCCGTGCGCCTGCTGCTGTAAAGGGGTATACCGGCCAGATCAAGCATATTTAAAACATTAGTATAACTGAGTTCGTACTGCAGGGAAAAGCCCACAACGTCAAAGCATTTAAGAGGCTTCCGGCTTTCAAGGGCAAAAAGAGGCAAAGAATTCTCACGCATTAATGCTTCCATATCCGCGGCGGGGGCAAAAGTTCTCTCCATGAGCAGTTCAGGCCTGCTGTTTACGCTGTCGTAAAGAATCTTTAACCCCTGGTTGGACATGCCAACTTCATAAAGATCCGGGAACGCGAAGACCATGCGTAAAAGAACCTGCTTATGATCTTTTATACAGGAATTCCATTCATTGCCTAAATAGCGGGCCGGTTTTTGAACCCGGGCAAGGGCTTTTCTTAATATTTCATTGTCAACAGGCATTTAACTCTCCAAAACTTTTACACAGCGGCACAAAACGCTGTTTATATATATTTAAAAGCCTTATCATCTATTTATAAAGGCCTTTATT
>PWSG01000026.1 GCA_003564055.1 Syntrophomonadaceae bacterium | reverse complement strand
GCCCCGGATCAGGGTTTTTGAAATTTTTGGCCGAAAAGCGCTTTCGACTGCGCATATTTAGCGGTGCTGCACTATTTCTGGCAGTGGTATTGGTTTGGAGCGGAGTATTGTTCCCCAGGCAGGCGCCATTGACGGTCACATTTCTAGATGTCGGGCAGGGAGCAGCTGCACTGATTGAACCGCCCTGCGGGGCAATTATTATGGTCGATGCAGGCGGCAGCCCGGTTTTTCAGGGAGATCCGGGAAATGTAGGAGAAAGAGTAGTCATGCCCTATTTAAGGCGCTCTGGCATTCGCAGCATTGACCTGGCTGTGATTACCCATCCCCATGAAGATCATTTTGGGGGTTTTATTCCCATGCTGGGAAAGATACCCCTTCTGAAAGTCTTAATATCCCCGATTGAAGGTGAATCTGAACATTACAGTCTGCTTCTCGAGAGAGCTGAAACCAAAGGTTCAGCGATTCATAAGGTTAGCTCCGGCCAGTTTTGGCATTGCGGAGAAGATTTGCTGCTTGAAGTGGTCGGTCCGCCACAAAAACTGCTGACTGGAACCACCAGCGATCTAAATAACAATTCTATAGTTTTAATCCTTCATTACAGGGAAATACGCATGCTTCTTACAGGTGACATTGAAGATGCCGCGGCAAAAGATCTGCTCGGGCGCGGTGTCGATATCAGTTCAGATCTTCTGCTTGTGCCTCATCATGGCGGATATATGGAGATAATGCCCGCTTTCCTGGAAGCAGTTAACCCTTCCCTGGCCGTTATTCAGGTTGGCCCCAATTCTTTTGGGCACCCGCACCCTTATGTCATCAATGCACTTGAGGATGCGGGTGTTCCTGTCTACCGCAATGATTACCACGGTGCGGTAATTATTGAAACCGACGGTTATCAGTTTCAGGTTATAACCATGGAAAAACCTGAAGCTGTTAATCAATAATTATTGGTTCGTAAAAGGAAAATGTTTGGTTTTGACGAAAATTACTATTACTTGATTGTTTTTTAGGGCGGTGAAGTTAATAGTGGAGCCGGAAGAGGTAAAAAGACTGGTCAACCAAAACGACAACGATTCACACCGTGCGCTTTTCGAAGCATATTATAAAAGAACTTTTTCTGTCGTTTACAATATACTGCGCCGCCGTGAAAATGCAGAAGATATTACCCAGGATGCCTTCATCAAGGCTTTTCAGAATTTGCACCAACTGCAGGATAAAGCAAAATTCGGGGCCTGGCTTTCTGTTATAGCATCAAACCTTGCCCGCAACTATTTAAAACGGGAGAAAAGAATAATCTTAACAGAAGATTTGCCGGAAACATCAAGCGGTTCGGCCCCTGATGATACTGAAGCGTCGGTTCTTAGAAATTTAGAAATTGAAAGAGTCAGGAAAGCTATTAGGACCTTGCCTCCCGAGCAGTACCAGGTAGTTGTTCTCCAGTATTATCACGATTTAAAAGTTGAAGAAATTGCAGCCATGTTAAAGATTAGAGCCGGGACTGTTAAATCGCGGCTTTTCAGGGCCAGGCAGAGGCTTTCCGCTGCCCTGGAACTTGAAACCGATTCTGATTGTCTAACAATTAAAGGAGGTGACCGGGACTAATGTCTGAAAAAAACAAAATGGATATTAAAGATGATTTAATCAGGGAAGCTTTACGTCAGGAGATAGATTGTGTTAAAGCCCCCCCAGCCGATCGTGTCTGGAAAAATATCTCATTATCACTTGAAAAACCCCGGCCCTCTAAAAAGAGACGAAGCTTTAACTGGAACCGTGCAGCCGCAGTTGCAGCTGCCTGCCTGGTTATTACCATGGCCGGAGTTGGTGTTTTCAGAAGCATGGATATTTCTGCACCCCTTGCCGATCCAGGGATTGCTCTTGAAGCGACTGATGAGGCTGGTGTTCTTGAAGTAGAGAGTGAAGACAGGGAAATTGAAGTTTTTGATGAAGATATGCCGCTTGAAGCTGCTGAAAACGGGCTGCCTTTTGGCGAACCTGATCCTGTGCCGCCTGACTGGCCGTTAAGCCTGCCCGGAAATTATATTCTGGGTGAAACATTGCTGCTAACTGAAGGGGGCGCGCCTTTTTACAGAGGTGCAATCTATCACAGTGGTGCCAAAGAGCTTCTTTTTGTTAAAAAGAAGAACTTGAATAAAGATTTATTTGACTTTATTAACCACCTTGGCGGGCACATGCAGGTTGCTTTTTATGATTTAGAAGAAACAAACGGATTTGTACGCTTTAGTGCCGGTGATCTTTTGGGCCTGGCCTGGCAAAAAAACGGCCGCAACCAGGCCCTTCTGGTCCTATCCGGTTATGTTTTGAAGCAGGATTTGAAAAATATCGTGCACGAAATTGACTGAGCTTATAATTTAGCCTTATGCAGGTTTAATGTAATCCATCATCCTGCGCAGCTTTTTCCCGACTTCAACTATAAGGTGCTTTCCTTCGATTTTTCTCAAAGCTTTAAACTGAGGTTGGTTGGCCTGGTTTTCAGAAATCCATTCCAGGGCAAATTTTCCGCTTTGTATTTCTGAAAGGATATCTTTCATTTCGCTGCGGACACAGTCATTGATTATTCTGGGGCCCCTTGTCAAATCACCGTATTCAGCTGTATCGCTGACAGAGTAACGCATTCTTTCCAGCCCGCCTTCGTATATGAGATCTACAATAAGCTTCAACTCATGGAGACATTCGAAGTAAGCCACTTCAGGCTGGTAGCCCGCTTCGACCAGGGTTTCAAAGCTGGCCTTGATTAAAGATGATACACCGCCGCAGAGGATAACCTGTTCCCCGAACAGGTCTGTTTCAGTTTCTTCCTGTAGAGTTGTTTCAATTACACCCGAACGGGTACAGCCGATTCCCTTGGCGTAGGCCAGGGCCAGTTTTTTTGCCTTGCCTGTGTAGTCCTGGTGAATTGCCAGCAGGCCCGGGACGCCGGCCCCTTCCTGGTAGAGCCTTCTTAAAAGGTGACCGGGGCTTTTTGGGGCGATCATAAATACGTCGACATTTTCAGGCGGGACTACCTGGTTGTAGAGGATGTTAAAACCGTGAGATACAACAAGCGCTTTGCCCTCGGTCAGATGAGGCAAAACCGATTCTTTGTAAACTGCGGCCTGATAATTGTCGCCAATCAAAATCTGGATGATCTCTGCTGCCTCTGCTGCTTCACTGACTGTCATTACCTCCAGGCCGTCCTTTTTGACCTGGTCTCTGCTTTTGCTTTCGCTGTGCAGGCCAACAATAACATCCAGCCCGCTGTCTTTCAAATTCTGTGCCTGGGAATGTCCCTGGCTGCCGTAACCGAGCACGGCAATTTTTTT
>PWSG01000130.1 GCA_003564055.1 Syntrophomonadaceae bacterium | reverse complement strand
TGGCCAGAACCATTACGTCCGGCGAAACGTTTTCCTGCTCGCAGGCAAAAAGCATCCCTGTCCGCCCCAGGCCGGTCTGCACTTCATCGAAGACCAGCAGAACACCGTGCTCTTTACAGATCTTTTGTACCGCATGCAGGTAGCCGGCAGGAGGTTCCACAACTCCTCCCTCGCCCTGGATGGGTTCGATTATAAAAGCAGCGTAGTGGTCAGCATTTTTGGACAGTTCCTCCTGGAGGGCTTTGCTGTCACCAAATGGAATATGGTTAAAATATTCGGCCGGAGCATTAAAAACAGACTGGTAGGCGGGGTTGCCTGTAGCCGATAAAGCGCCGAAAGTTTTTCCATGAAAACTATTATCAGTTGCCAGGATTCCCGGGCGTCCAGTTGCTGAGCGGCAAAGCTTAATTGCCGCTTCAACAGCTTCTGCTCCACTGTTGGCAAAAGTGACATATTCAAGGCCTTCGGGGGCCAATTCAACCAGGCGGTGGGCAAGCTCGCCTGCGGCATCAAGAGCCGAAGGTTGAATAAAGTTAGGCTCAAAGGAATCCTGATAGCAATTTATTGCATGCCATATTTTTTCAGGATTATGCCCGAAAGGCAGGGCTCCGTAAGCAGCAATACAGTCAAGGTAACGGTTGCCCTTTTCATCGTAAAGATAAGATCCTTCTCCGCGCACATATTTTTGATCAAGTTTAATACTTTCGAGCATCTCACCCAGATGCGGGTTAACAAAACGGGTATAGTTATTCATGATTAAACCTCCTGCTGCGTTGTGCACAATTATGTGCACATCAATAGGCCTATTTTAACCTGCCAGCGATAATAAATCAACAGTTATAAGCATTTATTTCACAATTGAAGGTAAAAAGTGTTTTCTTAAAAGCATAAAAACTTTCCGACACCCCTCTGTATGGAAAAAATAAAGATGTTACAGGGGGTAATTGTCGGAAAGTTTAATTCATTAAAGTGTCCCAAATTTTTATACTTCAAGTTTCAACCGGCAGCATTAATTCGAAAAAACCTGTTTTGAGGCTTTTACCTTAATCCTCTTTCGGAGGGACTATTAAAGATATTGCATGGCGATCGGGATCGAGGTTTTCTTCGGCCAGGGCCAGGACTTCTCCGCGCCTGACTTCCTGAAGAATCGAAGGGAGTTGGAATAGGTCTGTACCTCTAAAGCGGAAGGATAGGAAGTTATTGGCGATAAACTCCAGTGAATTAAAACGCCTGATATAACTACCGAGAATTTTTCGACGATGCCGCTCGAACTGTTCTTTATTTACACCTTCTTTTATAAATCCGGCAATGACTTTCATAATGCGCTGATAAAGCTGCTCAGGATCTTTTGTTTCGCCACCGATCATGGTGTACCCATAGTTTACTTCAGCTGTATAATCGGAAGAAAAACTTTCATTTATAAGGTCTTCTTTGTAGAGAGCATTATAAAGTGTTTCGCTTGATCCGAAGATTATGTCAAGGAGCAGTTCCATCAATAATTCCCTGCGCATGATATCCGCTCCCTGCAATTCACCGACAACCATATCTTTAAAACCAAGCAGAAAAATCGGTTCTGAAACAACAAGTTCCTGGACAGTCCTTTGCTGTCTTATCGCGTGTGGTTCAGAGGGATAATGACGAACTATAGCTCCCATCGGCCGGTAGCTGCGTGCCGCAAAGTTTTCTTCTACCTGGTGGCCAACCCGGACGGGATCCAGATCTCCCACCACAAAAACAGCCATATTGCTGGGGTGATAAAATGTATTGTAACAGCGGTATAACAAATCGGGGGTTATACGGGCAATGCTTTTAACGGTGCCCGCAATATCATTGCGTACTGGATGTTCTACATAAAGTCCTTCAAGCAGGTTAAAGAAAACCCTCCAGTAAGGATGGTCTTCATACATTTTTATTTCCTGGCCTATAATGCCCTGTTCCTTCTGCACTGTCTGATCTGTGAAGTAAGGCTCCTGGACAAAATCTAGAAGCTGCTTTAGGCTCTTTTCAAAGTTAGCGGTGCATGAAAACAGGTATGAGGTTTGAGTAAATGAAGTAAAAGCATTGGCCGAAGCGCCAAGTTCGGCAAAACGGTCAAAAACATTGCCCCTTTCATCTTCAAAAAGCTTATGCTCCAGAAAATGAGCTATTCCTTCAGGCAGAGTTGTATATTCCTGCTCGGGCTCAACGCGAAAACAATTATCAATTGAACCAAACCTGGTCGAAAATATGGCATATTTTTTCTGATAACCCGGACGGGGTAAAACGTAAAGATTAATACCCGGGTGGACACGATAATGATAAAGTGTTTCCTGCAGTTCAACATTCTCAATTAACCTATAATTATCTGTCATTTTATTTACTGCCTCCTTCCCTGGGGCGCAGGAGATATACTGTGTCCAGCTTTATTCGTTCAGCTACTGCTTTTATATCTTCTCTGCCGACTGCTTCAATACCGGCTGTAAGTTCTTCTACGCTGTAGTTTCTCCCGCCAATTGAACCATCCAGGTGGAAAGAAATAAGCTGGCTGGGACTATCCTGCTTTGAACGCAGCTGATTAATCAAACCGCGCTTGGTATTGTCAAGCTCATTATCGCCGATATTTCCTGAAACCATATCTTTAAGCTGGAGTTCAATTATCTCCTGCGCTTTGTCCCGCTCATCGTAATTGATGCCTGCTGCAATAACCATCAGACCTTTGTGCTTTTCAAGGCGGGAATTAATGTAGTAAGCCAGGCCTGCCTCTTCGCGCACGTTCATGAATAATTTTGAATGAGGGAACCCGCCTAATATGCCGCTATAAACCAGAAGAGAACAGTAGAGATCGTCCTTAAAATCTGTATAAGTACGAAAACCTAAAACCAGCTTGGATTGATTAATAGACATCTCTTCTTCGCAAAAACGGACTTTATCAACGGGGCGCATAATGCTGACAGGAGGCAGCTTTTTCTGCTCGCCGCTACGGGGAAAATCGAAAACTTTTTCGGCCGCTTCGAAAACCTGTTCATAATTAAGGTCGCCAATTACATAAATATCAATCGGGTTCCGGGCAAATAAATCACAATAATACTGGTACAACCCGGAAGGGTCTATATGATCGTAATCGTCAATCCGTCCAAGTCTGTAAACTCCAAATTTTTCTTCTGCACACATTAAAGCAAGGCACCGCTCAAGGGCATACGAAACCTTATCATTAAGCATAGCCCTGATATCCTTGATCAATTGATTCTTCTCCTGCTTAACATAGTCTGCCCTGAAAGCGCCGTCAACAACCAGCGGATCGGCGACAACAGAGCCGAGAATAGACATGCCTTCATCGAGGAGCCGG
>PWSG01000111.1 GCA_003564055.1 Syntrophomonadaceae bacterium | reverse complement strand
GGCGGTAATCAAGGCTGATACTATCCAGGGCAGTATCCAAAACCTGGGTATTATTATCCTTTTCATCGTGCTGTTTGTGATGGTAGGTGGCTACCGGGGCGCATCTGAATTAGCCCTGGCAGCTGGCAGCCCTGAACTGACTAATGTATTCAACATACCGGTAAGAGATTTATTTATTTTCATGTTTACCCTGGGCGGATATCAAATCGTCCGCCAGGATACCTGGCAGAGAATCTGGGCTGCCAGTGACATGAAAATTGCAGCAAGAGGCTTTTGGATCTCTACCATTTTCAGCCTGATGGTTACTGCTTCAATATTCTCCCTTGGAACATTCGGCAGACTAATTGGTGTTACAGTTGAAGATCCTTCGCTTGCTTTTTATGCTATCAGCGGTTCCGTACTTCCGACATACGGGCTGGTAATTGTCATTACCGGTTTGATGGCAACGATTATTTCAGCTGCAGACTCTAACCTGGTTGCCGGCGCTTCATCAGTAGTAAATGATATTATCAAGCCACTTTTAAAAAAACAGGACCAACCAATTTTAATCCAAAGCAGCCGCTATGCAGTTATAATTGCTTCTGTGATCAGCCTTTTTCTGGCAATCTATATTCCCCGCTTAATTGAGCTTTGGGTAACCGGAACAGCCATGCTGACTTCAGGCTTGCTTATTCCCGTTTTAGCCGCCCTTTTCTGGAGAAAAGCAACCAATGCCGGTGGTGTTACCGCTATCTGGGGCGGACTGATTACTGCAGTTTTGTGGCAGCTCCTGGGGCATCCTTATGGCCTGCACCCGGTTTATATCGGACTCCCTCTTTCATTGATACTGCTCGTTAGCGTTTCACTGAAGACTAAAGCTACGGCACCTGATATTGTTGAATCTCTGTTTTACACTAACAATAAAAGTTAGTTGCCCGCCCGCTGCAGCCAGAACAGAAAGTAAAGCGCCATGATCATTACTGCTGAAAGTGATAACAGGGAAGCAAAAAATACAACCATCATAATTAATTCCACATTGCACACCTCCATCTTATCTTTTAAACTAAGTATATCTACTTATCCCAGGTAACGGACCTGCCGGAGGTTGGGTTTTTATAACCGATAAAGAACCTGACCTTTGTCAGGGTTAAGCTTAATAGATACTTCTATAATTACTAAGATAATAAACCATTGCTCTTTCTTAATTTTGGTTAGCTATTTAGCATCATAAATAAAATCCTTTTTCTAAGTTCAGGAGGTAAGAATGGATAAAAAAAATAAACTAACCTGTCTAAAAACCCACTTGACTCTCGGGCCTAATGCCTGGCAGGGAGCTGCAATCTCTTTACTTGCATGCACTGCTATTCTTTATCTGGGCATGTTTTTTGGCGGAGGAATCCACAGCTTATTTAATGGAATTATTAATTTCGCTTTTGCCCTGCTGCTCGGGATCTTATCTTTATTACTGGGCACTTTGCTGGTAAATATCTTGGACTTAATACAAAGATTTCAGCAGCCCTACCGCTGGGTATTACTTGGCTCTCTGTTCTTATTATTCAACCTGATGATTGCTTCTGTACAGTTGCTGGGAAATGCTTTTCTGGTAGCAATATACTTTATAGTGGTTACCTCCCTGCTGGGAGCAGGCATTAAGACCTGGGGCACTGCGAGAAAAGAAAACCTTCCGAAAATAATCCCGGCTGCCTATAGCATTGCCGGGGGTTTAGGATTATGTCTCCTGATAATCTGGTTTGCCTGGCCAGGTCAGCCTTACGCCACTCCAGATCCTGATAGCCAACAGGCTGCAGAACCTGCGGCAGGACTCGAGCATCCGGCTGAAACAGGCCCCTATGAAGTATTGGAGCTGACATACGGCAGTGGCACAGATAAGCGGCGCAGTGAATTTGGTCAGGATGTTGAGATTAAAACCAGTAGTGTAAATATATCTCCCATGGTTGATAAGCCGATCAGCCCAATTCTCTGGCTGCGCGATACTTACTGGGGCTTTGGCCTGGATGCAGTTCCGCTCAATGCCCGGGTCTGGTACCCCGCGGAAGAAGGGCAATTTCCACTTGTGCTTGTGGTGCATGGAAACCACATGATGGATGACTTTTCTGATCCAGGCTATGACTACCTGGGAGAACTTTTGGCCAGCCGCGGGTATATTGTGGCATCTATTGACCAAAACTTTATAAATGCAGGTGGATTTATTGAGGCTATCCTGGGAGGACTTACAAACGAAAACGATGCCCGCGCCTACCTTCTGCTCCGCCATCTCTCACTGTGGCATTCCTGGAACAACACAGAAGGCCACACCTTTGCAGACATGGTTGACACTTCAAAGATAGGTTTAATCGGCCATTCAAGAGGTGGCGAAGCCGCTGCCATTGCTGCTGCTTTTAATGACTTACCCTTCCATCCAGGTAACAGCGATATTGCTTTTGACTTTGGTTATAATCTGCAGTCAATAATTGCAATTGCTCCCTCAGACGGACAGTTTCAACCGCGCAAGCAGAAAACAGAACTGAGTGATATCAATTACCTGGTCATGCAGGGATCGTCCGACAGCGATTTGCGTTCATTCCAGGGTGCTAAGCAGTATGACCGCGTCTCCTTTACGGAAAACAGCGATCACTTTAAAGCATCAGTTTATATCCACGGTGCGAACCACGGTCAGTTCAATTCTCGCTGGGGTCGAATAGACCAAACTTTTTCCCGCCTTTTCCTGGATAGAAGTAATATCATGCCGGAAGATTTACAAAAATTAACCGCAAAAGTCTTGATCAGCAGCTTTTTGGAGGATGCCTTACTTGGTCACTCCGACTATCGGCAGTTATTCACTGACCCACTTGTGAGACAAAGCTGGCTGCCGGACACCCTTTGCCATATTCAGCACCTGGATAGCACTACAAAGATCATCGCAGATTTTCAAGAAGACATGGATCTCACTAAACTTACTGTCAACGGTGGCAAAGCTCTGGGTAAAAATTTTCTATCCTGGCGTGAAGAACCACTTGAACTGGGGTATGAGCAGTTACGGGATAGAACAAGTTTATACTTAAGCTGGAACAATGAAGGAGATAAAGAGGCCATCTATTCCATGATCCTACCTGAAGGACTGGCAGAAGAAATAAGTGCTGAATATCTTACCTTTTCTGCTGCTAATGTATCTGAAAACCGAGAACCGATCGACTTCACAATAATATTAAGAGACCGGGACGGAGAAGAAGCAGAACTGCCGCTAAGCCATATTGCTGCCCTCCCTCCTCCACCACAGTACCGTATGTTTAAACAACCGCTGGGGGTTGAATTTTTGTCAGAGCCTG
Source organism: Syntrophomonadaceae bacterium (assembly GCA_003564055.1). Lineage (GTDB taxonomy): Bacteria > Bacillota > Dethiobacteria > DTU022 > DTU022 > T3SED10-7. Next base: position 30 of record PWSG01000111.1, on the reverse strand, counting down.
TTTTTAGTACCTATACTTTTATGCTCTCTG
>PWSG01000133.1 GCA_003564055.1 Syntrophomonadaceae bacterium | reverse complement strand
CGGGAGAATTGTAGAAAAATAATCACTTAATGATGCGGGGTATGCTAATGAGTACCGAAATGCAAACGTTTACCGAAAAATATGACCTGCTTGGTTGTATCCAATGCGGTCGCTGTACCGGCGGTTGTCCTGTAACTGTCCGTGCCGATTTAAATGTCCGCCAATTTGTAAATGATGCTTACGATGAAGAAAAACTTGATGAACTGGCAAAACTTGCTGAAATCTGGGACTGCACGGCCTGTCACACCTGTGCTGTGCGCTGTCCGAAGGGTCTGAAGCCCCTGGAAGTTTTAATCGGTCTGCGTTCAATGATAGTCGAAAGCGGCAAAGTCGAGCCGACAGTTCGCGATGCCCTGCAGAGCGTCCTTCTTGAGGGTAACCCATGGGAGAAATCGCGGGCGACGCGTCTGGACTGGGCCGAAGGTTTGAATGTCAAGATAGCCGATCCTGAAGAACCGGTCAAAAACCTCTTTTTTGTCTGCTGTACAATAGCCTATGACCCTCGGGTGCGGGCAGTGGCCGAGAACATGGTTAAACTGCTTAACAAAGCAGGTGTTGACTATGCTTTTCTGCCCGAGGATGAATCCTGCTGCGGCAGTGAAGTATTTACCCTTGGTGAAGAGGGGCTTTTCGAAATGCAGGTCGAAGATAATACTGAATACTTAAATGAATTTCAGGCGGAACGGATTGTAACGCTCTCGCCGCACTGTTTTACTACTTACAACGCTCACTACCCTGATCTCAAAACACCAGTTATTCATTATACCCAGTTACTGGTTGAACTGATCAATGACGGCAAACTGACCTGGAAAGGTGAACTGCCAAAAAAAATTGTGTATCATGACCCATGCTACCTTGGCAAACAGGGTGGTATCTATGACGAGCCGCGGGAACTTTTAAAAAGTATTCCGGGGGCGGAACTGGTCGAATTTGCGAGATGCCGTGAGCGCAGTTTATGTTGTGAAGGTGGCGGAGGCAAGATGTGGGTTGAGTCTGAATCGAAGAAAGAGCGGCTTTCTGAAACAAGGATTAAAGACGCTAAAGATTTAGGAGCCGATATTGTTGCTGTTGCCTGTCCATTTTGCGTATTAACACTGGAAGACTCCATGAAAGGCCTGGGTTTTGAGGAAGAAATGCGTGTTGCTGAAATCATGGAGCTTCTAGGTGAATTAATGGAAGAATAAGCAGGTAATATTATTGTAGGAGGTGGCAAGTTCATTGAAGACTTTAGTTTGTATTAAGTATGTGCCCGATACTTCCGAGGCGGAAGTAAAGCTGAACCCCGACGGTCTTACGGTTGATGACAGCCGTTTTTCATTCGACATCAACGATGCTGATAATTATGCCGTTGAGGAGTCAGTTCTGATCAAGGAAGCGCAGGGTGGCGAAGTAACTGTCTTATCTATCGGGCCCAAAAAATCCGAAGTAATGATCCGCATGGCAATGGCCAAGGGATGCGATAAAGCGGTTCGTATCGAGGATGACAGGATAGCCGCCTATGACCCTCTCATGGTGGCAAAAGTACTCGCCGGCGGGATCAAGGGACAGGAATTTGACCTGGTGCTAACCGGTTGTATGGCTAACGATGACTGGCATATGGCAACCGGGGTAGCCCTGGCCGAAGAACTGGGTGTTAACCATGCTTCGATGGTCAACAGGGTCGAAATTCTTGACGGCAAGGTTAAAGTTAACCGTGAGCTGGAAGGAGGGCTTCTGGAAGTAGTTGAATTGGAGCTTCCGGCGGTCTTAACCATACAGACCGGAATTAACGAGCCTCGCTATGCCCCCATTCGCGGTATACGCCAGGCACAGAAAAAGGAACTGAATGTGGTAAAACTTGATGACCTGGGTGTTGATCCTGCTACGGTGGGCGCAGATGCTTCCCAGATTGTTTTGGAAAAACTATACATTCCGGAAGTTGAATCCTCTGCTGAATTTATAGAGGGCGAGCCGGAAGAAAAGGCTGAGAAGCTGGCGTCTATCCTGCATAAGGGAGGCTTATTATAATGGGTAACGTTTTAGTATTGGCGGAGCACCGCCAGGGAGCGCTAAGAGATGTGTCTTTTGAAATGCTGGCAGTAGCCCCCGGGATAGCAAAAGAGATGGGTGGAGAAGCTGTTATATTACTATTTGGAAGCGGCTTGGATGAAATGGCCAAGAAAATGACCGAATACGGGGTTAAAGTCTTGGTTGTCGATGATCCTGCTTTTGAAAACTTTAACGCCGAAAAATACCAGATGGCCCTGTCGGCAATTATAGACGATTTGAAACCTGCAGTTTTGATGACAGGGCACACCGCCCAGGGGGTTGATTTTATGCCCGCCCTGGCAGTGGAGAAAAATTTGCCCCTGGTTACCGACGTTGTTGAACTTGCTTACGAAAGTGATACCTTGAAAGCAACCCGCCAGCTTTATTCTGGCAAGTTAAATGCCGTAGTTGCTTTTAAACCTGCAGATACTTACCTGGTCACCTTCAGGGAGGGAGCAGTCGAGGCGCCTGAAGCTTCGGCAGCAGGTGAAGTGGAAAAACTTGATTCTCCTTTGAAAGATGATGTGCCTTATCGTAAGTTTGTTGAGTATATTGAAGCTGAAGTCGGCGATGTCGATATTACTCAGTCTGATATATTAGTGGCGATTGGCCGTGGTTTGAAAGAAGATAAAAATCTGCCTGAAATTGAAGCATTGGCTGAAGTTATCAAGGCGGACATTGCCGGTTCAAGGGCGGCAACTGATGCGGGTTGGATTCCTCATGACCGCCAGGTCGGCACATCCGGAAAAGCTGTAAAACCGAAGCTTTACATTGCAATGGGCATATCGGGAGCTTTCCAGCACCTTGCGGGGATGAAAGGTGCTAAGACAATCGTAGCGATCAATAAAGATCCCGAAGCCCCGATTTTTACTGTGGCCGATTATGCTATCGTCGATGACATGTTCAAAGTTTTGCCCAAGCTGACCGAAAAGCTCAAAGAGCTTAAATAAGTAAATCTTATTATGCAAGGGCTAACCTTTGCGGGAGGATGAAAAACCAGATGACGGAAAAACCAAAAGTGGGCGTCTATGTCTGTCACTGTGGAATAAATATTTCTTCGACAGTAGATGTGGATGCAGTTGCAGAATTTGCACAAAAACTGCCTGATGTAAAAGTGGCGCGCACCTATTCTTATATGTGTTCCGATCCCGGTCAGATCTTGATCAAGAAAGATATCGAGGAACAGGGCTTAAACAGGATAGTCGTTGCTTCCTGCTCGCCCCGGATGCACGAGCCAACTTTCAGGAAGGCAATTTCGGAGGCGGGAGTAAACCCTTATTTTCTTGAGATGGCCAACATCAGGGAGCAGTGTTCCT
>PWSG01000208.1 GCA_003564055.1 Syntrophomonadaceae bacterium | reverse complement strand
TCAGCTATTTTGATCACTCCTAATAACGGGAGAACCAGTTCCAAATGCTTTTTGCCTCTGCAGACTCCACATCAACAACCTGGAACTGTTTGCCTTCCGGTGAAGAAAGAACCCAGGCCCGTAATGTTTTTAAATCCTGTCTGCGCTGAAAAGGGTTAACACTAACCTGCATGGCCTGGATGTTACTGCGCATCGTCAGGACAGTATAGCGGTTAATAAAGCGGAACCTGAGTGCTATTTTGTTTTCCTCTATAAAGGTTCCGCCTGCCCGGTAACGACTCAAACCCCAAAAAAAGGCGGGGATTAGTAGGAAAAATGTCAGCCAACCGTAGCCGTAAGGCAGCCACAACATAGCTATAGATATAAGCAATAACGGCGCCAGGGCCCTGAATAGATAGCGGCGCAAGGACCGGCGGGGCAGCGGCTTGAAAGATTCGGGCAGGCTGTGTTCCGGTAAAATAGACTCAAGAAATTCGGGCAGGTTTTTCTTTCGCAGCAAGGGGAAAAGGATCGTAACATAATCTTGTTCTTTAGAGCCTCCACCGGCAACCTCGGCAGCCAGGGCTACCCGGCCAATTGGTTGGCGTAGAAGCTCCTCCTGTACAACCAAAGCCTGTAACCTGTGCAGTTTTAGGGTTAGCTGTTTCTGTACGATTAAACCCCATGTTACCTGTAACCGCTCTTCTTCGCGGCGGACGGTAAAGTTAATGTATTGAATTACATAGGCAACCGTGGATGTCAGCCACGAGAATAATAAAAGAACCAGGCCAACCAGGATTACTGTTACCAGGGCCGTTGAAGTGACTTGATCAATTAAAGTTTCCCAGAAATTTTCAGGGATAAAAGGAACAACCTGGGAGAATATTGCCGCCAAAATTGAAAAAAGCAGCAAAAATCGCCCGGAGGTTGCTCCGGCAATAAAGAGTTCAGGTATGGAAATGGTATGTTCCGTAAAGGATGGTTCGCCGGCTTCTCCTTCAGTCAAATCATCGTCTTTAGCTACTTCCCCTATCTCTTGAGGAGGTGCTTTTCCCGGGCCTTCTAAGCTTTTCTTTATCTGCACAGCTTCTTCATATGCTACGGCGGTAAGGTTAAATTCAGACTCTCCCCCTGCCCCTGCCGTTTCTACCTGCAAGGATGCAAGGCCTAATAGTTGCTGAATAATACCCCTGCGGATATTAACTGTCTGCACTCTTTCCTGCTTAATTGATCTTTCATTTTTTATGATTACACCTGATTTAACATGCAGGTAACCTTCTTCAAAGCGGTAAGTGTAAAAAAACCAGTTTAAAGCCTGGTAACTAAAAGAAATAATCATGGAACCTAAGGCGATTGCAATTATGATCAAGATCCTACGTGGATCGTCTGCACCAACATTTTGGAAAAAGACAATTGCCAGTGGCAGCAGGATGTATACTGTGCCCCGGATTGCGCCAAGGGGGATCATCACCGGGTGCTGCCTTTTCATATCATACATCTTCATCACTCACCCGGGCCAGGGCAGATATTTCACCCCGTAATTCAGCAGCCTTTTCATGTGATAAAGCCGGTATCCTGTGATCAGAGGCAGCAGTGGAAATACGTAAGGTAGCAAGGCCGAAAAACCGCATCACGGGGCCGTGTTCTGTATCAACATGTTGGATGCGAATCATAGGAATTAATGTCCGCTTGATGATAATAATTCCGTGTTGAATGTCGATCTCCTGATCATGTATTTCGTATCGCCAGTAATACATTCTTAACCGTGGGATAATCACTGCCGCAAAAAGTGTGAAAATTACTGTGGCACCGACTGCGAGCCAGCCGAAAACCGGGGGGAAGTCCAGTATAGTGTGTACCAAGACCAGGTAAGCAATAGGAATTAACATTAAAGCTAGACCCCAGAAGAAGCCGCTAAAAAACCAGGCTTTCAGAGCTCTTCGATCAATTCTTTCCCGGGGGGCCTTATCCATGAGAACACTTCCTTTCACTATTATCAACTTTATAGTTCACGTTAGCCTGGTATTAATCCTGTATTTTTTTTAGATAAAGCTTGTCCCGGTGAATGTTAATTGGTAAGATCTTGATCATTTGCCCGCCTTTCCACCTGCAGGGATAGCAGGTCAACCCCGCTATCCCGAAGATGTAGGATTAGGCCGTAAACTGCCGGCAGGTCGGTTAGTTCACCGGTTAAAGCTGTAGTTCCATCGTCGCGGTGTTCAAGTTTCAGCCCGCTGAAACAATCGCTAATCCATTTGTCAAGATGAGCGGCTGACTTTACCCGGACCTGCCAGCAGTAATTATCTGTGCTAAATGACTGGTGCTTTTTTCGGCCATTTTCATGTCCTCCAGAATATTGTCATGCCATACCGCAACTTGACTGCCGGTAAAAACTCAGCCGGTTTGATTACCGGCTAAGCCTGCTGTTTCAGCCGGCATTAAAGGTGTGCCGGCCTTATTAAGTTGATCAAGAACCGGAGTATCAAGGCCAGATTTTTCAACCAGTAATAATAATTCCTTCTCCAACTGGTCCATTTCAGCTCTGGCATTCCTGAGGTGGCGGGCCATGCCAATGTCGGCTATTTTACTTTTCAGAACCAACTGGAATAAAGGGGCCAGGATGAAATTGGGCAGGGCGAAGACCCACCTCAGTTTTGGTGGCTCTACAGGGTAACCCAGCTTGCGCAGGGCTGCAAAAGCTTCCCGGATTCCCTGCAGGCATCTGATTACATCTTCCCGGTTTTCAGAAAGCCTGATATTGCAGGATTCATTTATGTACATGGCCCATCCGAAAGGAACAGCCAGTGCTACATGATAGCGTTTCCATGAATCGATGTTTGCACTGAAAGTCACATCGAGCTTTGCTTTCTTGAGTGTACTGGCAATTTTTAGCAGGCGTTCAGACTTCCGGCCGTCAAGTTCCCCCAGGGTTATTTCCTGGGTAATCATGTAGTGGACCACGTGACCGATGCGCTCACCGCCGGCATTGGCATGGCCCATCATGACTCTATCCTGTCCCAAAGCATCGATCATGGCCTGGGGGCCTTCAGCGGTATTGTTCATAAAGACAAAAGATGATATATGGAGGTTGGTTTTTAGCGCAGCCAAAGTCGATTCAAGCTGAGTTTTCTGGACCAGGACCAGGCAAACATCAAAATATTCATCGGCAGGCATTCCTTCAACTACCCTGACCCTGGTGGTACTCTCTTCCCCGGTATCGAATTTTTTTAAAACTACACCGTGCTTTACCAGGTCTTCATAACGTGAACCCCGGGCCACTAAGGTCACATCGCTACCTGTTTCATGCAGGAGGGCGGCATAGAGACTTCCCAGAACTCCCGCACCAAAAATCAACACTTTCATATC